>WQVB01000068.1 GCA_009781815.1 Defluviitaleaceae bacterium | reverse complement strand
GTACATTTGTGGATGGTTGGAGACATTATGCACATAGCCGATAGAATATCTATGGTGCATTCTTTAGAGGTTCGTGTGCCTTTTGCGGATAGAGCTGTGTTTGACGTGGCCTCAAAAACCCCTACCCGCTATAGGGTTAACAAGCAGGCGACAAAATATGCCTTCAGAAAGGCCGCTACACGCCATTTTGCTGATAGGCGACCGAAAAATAGGCTTGGCTTTCCCGTGCCTACTCGCCTTTGGCTTCAAGAAGAAAAATATTACAATATTGTTTTGGATGCTTTTAAGCAAGATTTTGTTGGAGAGTTTTTCAAAATGGACAAGCTGATGAAGTTGCTTGACGACCACAAAGCAAAAAAAGTTGACAACGGCAAAAAGATTTGGACTATATACACCTTCATACTGTGGCATCAAGAACACTTTAGAAACAATGTGTGATAATATGGAGAAAATCTGTGGCATCATAGCGGAATATAACCCTTTTCACAACGGCCATGCTTTTCATATTCAAAAAGCTAAAGAGGCAAGCGGGGCGAGCCATGTGATAGTGGCTATGAGCGGCAACTATGTGCAAAGGGGCGAGCCAGCCTTAATAGACAAATATGCCCGCACCAAAGCCGCCTTGCTGGGTGGTGCTGATGTGGTTTTAGAGCTGCCCACCCCTTACGCTGCATCCTCCGCCGAGTATTTTGCCGCAGCTGGCGTGTACACCCTAGCGCAAACTGGCGTGGTGCAAAGCATTTGTTTTGGTGCTGAGACTGAGGATTTGCAGCTTTTGAAAGATATCGCCGCCCGCTTGGTGAGTGAGGATGAAGCTTTCAAAGAAGCTTTGAAGAGCAACTTGCAAAAAGGCTATAGCTTCCCTAAAGCTAGGGCAAATGCCCTGTGCCAGGGGGAGAAAAGCGAAGCCATTAGGGAGGCTATCGCAACACCTAATAATATTTTAGCTATAGAGTATCTAAAGGCCATAAAACGCTACAATCTTGATATAGATGCTCATATTGTTTTACGCAAAGGGGCTGGCCATGATGATGCGGTTGCAAGCGACAACTTTGCCTCGGCGTCTTTTATACGCAACCAAATATTTGAAGGCAATGTAAATGCTGTTGCAAGTTTTATACCTAATTATAGTTTTGATAGCCTTTTAGAAGCAGTCAACATGGGTGATATTAACCATCTTGATAATTTTACACCTTTTTTTCATTATGCACTTTTGAATGAGGAGGATTTGACTAGCTTTTTAGGGGTTAGCCAAGCCATAGCCTCTCGCCTCAAAAAAGCGGCTAGCAAGCATTATGAAATAACCTGTATACTAAATGCAGCTAAATGCAAAAACATCACCATGTCAGCTTTAAGGCGTGCTACTTTGCATATAGTTTTAGGCACTCCAAAAAAATTCGAGGCTTTACCTCCTCAATATATACGCATTTTGGGTTTTAGGCGTGATAAGACTCACCTTTTAGCTAAAATCCAAGCAAAAGCTGCGTCTAAGGTGGTTTTAAACCTTAAAGATGTGGAGGGTTTGCCGCCATTTGTGAAAGAAACTTTAGAGAGAGAATATAAATCTACACAGCTTTACAATATAGCGAAAAAGCAATCAAAACCAAGGGAATTATCCGTGCCTTTGGTTATCATATAGAGCTTATTAAAAAAATTTATCAATAATGAAAATTTACTATTGACAATACCCTTATCTTGTTGTATAATGAGTTTAGAGAAAAAGGTTCTCGAAAAAAGTATATACAATAAGGAGGAAGTTAAAATGAAACTACATGATTTTTTAAACGTGCGTATTGCAGATTTATCAGTTTTATACACAAAATTACATCGTTTTCATTGGTTTGTGCAAGGTGCATACTTTGACATTGTACATGAAAAATGTGAAGAGCTTTACAACGAGGCCTCTGAAATGTATGATGAATTTGCCGAGAGATTACTAATCATAGGCGGCACGCCAGCAGCAACTTTGAAAGAATATTTAGCTTTGGCTAAAATATCTGAAGAAGGCAGCGAGGTTACCCTTGAGGATATTTACAAAACCCTTATTAAAGACTATACCTTCTTTGCTGATGAGCTTAAAGCAGGCATCGACATCGCTCAAGAAGCTGGAGACGAAGCCACTGCAGATATGTTTATCGGTGCTATAACTGCCTTTGAAAAACATGTTTGGATGTTTAAGCAAACTGTAAAATAATCAAAAACAATAAAGCTATAAGCTCTGAGGGGTACATCTCAGGGCTTATAGTGCATATTTAAAGGAGTTTTAATATGAACGCACAAAGAAACACAATACAGCGTAAAATCGTTTTAGATGCTTTGAGAAATAGGGATGACCACCCAACTATTGACGATTTGTATGTGTCAATATCTAAAGATTACCCAACAATCTCTAAAACAACTATATATAGGAATTTAAGAGTTTTGGCCGAAAGTGGGCAAGTTGTTCGCGTCTCCTTGCCTGAAGGCCCTGAAAGATATGACGGGCATTTTACCCCTCATTATCACTTCCAATGCAAATCTTGCAACTATATCTATGATATGGATATGCCACGTGTTGAAGGCTTAGATGCACAAATCTCGGCACAATACAACTTTATTGTAGATGACCATGACATAACCTTTAAAGGCATCTGCGACAAATGTAAATAAACCATGAAGTTGCCTATTTTAACTATAGTGCAGATGGCTGTTTTCGCAGCCATTATAGCCATCTGTGCTCAAATACAAATCCCCTTTGTGTCTGGCGTGCCTTTTACCTTGCAAACTACTGGCGTCATCTTATCAGGCCTTATTTTAGGACCTAAAAAAGGCACAATGGCGGTGGTGGTTTATGTGCTGCTTGGGGCGGCTGGTGTACCTGTGTTTGCGGGCTTTTCTAGCGGCATAGGCATCATCTCAGGCTATACGGGCGGCTTTATATTGTCTTTTCCTCTTCTTGCCTTTGTGTCTGGCATAGCATCCACCAAAAAACAGCTGCTTCTGTGGCCTGTTTTTGTGTCTATAGGTGTTGCCGCCAACCTAACCTTGGGCATGGTGTGGTTTAGCTTTGTTACAGGCAACACTTTGCCTGCATCCTTCACAATGGTTGTTTTGCCTTTCCTCATCACGTCTTTGCTGCAAATAATCGCATCAATATCCCTCGGGCGTAGTTTAAGATATGCAATATCCAAAAGCCGAATAACTATATAAAAACACCTCCAAATATGAAGAGGTGTTTTTTAGTATTATTTTTTGATTGTTATTGCTCCATCTGCTTGCCTATAAATCCAGCTGCCGTCTGTGCCAGCTTGGTCTCAAGCTCGCCCATTTTTTTGTCAGGAGAGAGAAAAATAACAGCTCCCAAAACATCACCTTCTGCCATAATGGGGGTTATCAGTTGGTTGCTGTAAAGGGTTTCAGGGTCATCCTCCAAAACAGGCACAAAAGACGATTCATCACGGCTTGCCGTATGAGTGCTTCTGGAGTTAATTATCTTTTCTAGCTGGGGAGAGATGCTCTTTTCCATCAGCTCTTTTTTGCCCCCGCCAGCCACAGCTATAATTTGGTCTTTATCCACAATGCAGGTAATGTGCCCAGAGCTGGTAGCAAGAGATTCGGTGTATTCTTTTGCAAATGCGCCAAGTTCACCAATAGGGGAATATTTTTTGAGAATAACCTCCCCTTCCCTATCGGTGAATATTTCTAAAGGGTCGCCCTCTCTTATACGTAAAGTGCGGCGGATTTCTTTTGGTATAACCACACGCCCTAAATCATCTATTCTTCTTACAATACCTGTTGCTTTCAAAATGATTCCTCCTTATGTTAAACCGATTAGTTTTAGAAAAAGTTTCAAAGCTATTATTTGACAGCTTTCTCATTTTTATACACAACAGTTGTAAAATTAGGGTTATTTTTCAAATTGGGCTTGCTATTCGGCTAGCCTTTCTTTGCTTTCGCATTTTATTATCTCAAGCAGATAGGGCATATTTTCAGCATTAAAGCTAATTTGAAAACAATTTGTAATGCATTTTTGATAAAGCTTACCTCTTATATAAAAGCTATACCCTCCGCACCCTTTCCAGCATTTTTGTGGGTCGATAAATTTTATGCAGTCGTCAGCCTTGTCTATCTGTTTTGCTATGCTTTCTGGCAGGGAGTCTAGTGCTTTAGGGTATGCTTTATGATGCTTGCCATAAATGCGGATGACTAGCTCATCACCGTGAAGAAAGAAAGTCAAAATAATACCTGCAGTTGTTTTTATCTTTGGCTGATGATAAGAAAGTTGCAGCCCCGTAGATTTTGTTATTTGAATTTTAGCTTTGTATCCATCTTCCAATAACATCTTATGAACGGCGACAACAAGGCTTTTGCAATCATCATTTATAGTCTCAAGAAAATCTTCAAATTGATATTTGGCATTTGGCATCTTTAAGCTCCCCTATAAAACCTAGTCATCATCATATCTAATAGCAACGCCCATATCTTTTCGCCATTGTGGTGGCTCGTTTATATCTCCATAATATTCCACAAGCTTGGTTATCAGCTTTTTGTTCTCACAAAGGGTGATGAAAGAGACTACATGAAAGGCTATGCCTTTATCATCGTTAATTTTAGAAACAACAACCATGTCTGCGTCAGATTCTTTAAGGTGTCTGATGTTTTTTATTTTACCTTGCCAGCTGCCTGGGTATTCACAATTGGCACGTATATACCCCTCCACAGATAGTTGCTCGTGAGAATCCTCCCACTTGATAATAGCGTCAGGCTTAAAAAATCCCTTTAGCTCTTTGGCGTTTTGCGTTACTATTGCATTGAGAAAGCTTTTTGCTTCAAAAATAATCATATGGCAAACTCGGCACTTTCGTGGTTAATGTAGAGGGATACTCTTTTGGTTTTAAATTTTATAACGCAATAGTTTGGGTCGGTCTCCCCTTCTGGATACATATGAATAAACCAATTAAGCCAATATTTGCTTTTTGTCTCTTGATCTGTGCAAATCTCTGCCTCACCTACAAGGGTGATGTTTGCCAAGGCATCATCAGCACTATTGTAATAGCAAATGCTGGCTTTATTATTGGCTTTTATGCGTTTTTCTTTATTGCCGCCTATGGATGTTGCAAAGTATAGCTCCGTTATGTTTTGCGGGTTAACAAGGCTTACAGCAGAGGCAGATGGGCAACCTTCTTCATCAAGCACCCCAAAAGATGCATTATTGCAGGTTTTAATAATCTCGTTTGCTTTTTCAAAAAGTTGTTTGTTCATTATTCTTCCTCCTTATTTTGCCCAACGCTTTAGGGTTGGCATATAGTCGTTTAATATAGCTTCTGCTTCGTTTAAATCTTTCGCATCGCCTGCATCTACAAGGTATGGGGCACAAATGTCGATCATCCCCTGCATGGTTAGGTTTTTATCTTCAAACTCGCCGTTTTTATAGCAATAGCAGCAATAGGTGTCGCTTGGCGTGCCATTTGCCTCTGTGCCAAAAAGCTGGGCTTCTTTCATCTCCATGCCGCAGCTTTGGCAAACATTTTGTCTCTCCATTTTTCATTCCGCCTTTTCTTTAGACCTCCTCGGAAACCACTGCCGAACCAATTTTTGAACGTCCTTTGGTTGGAGCGACAGACGTGCGTTCTTTGCACGTCGATAGCGTTAAGTGAAAAAAATTGTGTGAGGCAGTTTTTGAGGAGGGCTTTTTTATTTGTTTTTCATATCTATTATAATCATCATAATGCAACAACTGTATGATACATTTTGTGAGAAAGTGTATTTTTTTATCTTTTAATTTACATCACAATAGACTTGTAGCGAAATCAACGCTTCCCTCCATCACGCCACACTTTCCTAAGTCGTCATCCTGAGTCCTTGGTTGAGCCTTGCCCTTCAGGCGAAACTTGACTCAGGATCTAATTAGAGAAGGGAAGATTTAATTAGGGCATGCACTAGCCCACATAGATCCTGAGTCAAGCTTCGCTTAAAACCAAGCTCAGCCAAGGGCTCAGGATGACGTGAAGGGGATGGTTTCGCAACAAGCCTAATGAGATGAAAAAATCAAAAGCACTTCCTGCAATTTGAAGTCATAATTTGTCGATTGGGTGGAATTATAATATTCAACAATATTTTGATGAAAAGAGGTGAGGATGTATATGAAAAAACTGGCGGCCTGCCTAGCGATAGCTTTATGCGTTATTATCTCCACAAATAGCTTGCCTTTTGTAGCTGATGTAGATTTAGGCGATGCTCCTTTTTCAAACTTTTTTGACGAGATGCTCGACGAAGAGGTGTATGAACCTGAGACAGAAGAAGAAAGCGACATTGTGGATGAAGGGGAGGAAGTTCAAGTTGAAGACGAGATCGAAAGCGACGAAAATGCCGAAGAAAACGAAGATGTAGAATATGAAAAAGAGGAAAAGGAAGAGGAAGAAGGGCTAGAAGGAGAAAAGGTTGGAGAAAAAGCCGCAGAAGGCCAAGTCAATATAATCAACCCTATGCAAGAAGGTGTAATTGACTTTACGCCCACGGCCTTCACTTGGCTTGAAGGCAGCGACCCTAACATATGGTATGAAACACCCGATTATGAGATAACCTTAGCAGCCGCCCCCGCAGGCACCGCTTTCACTAGGCTTTTAACCCTTATACGCAACGCAGAGCCTGATGCTATCACCCATATAATCATCCCCTTTCATATTAACACGGGGCCTATAACAGGCGATGTAACCACAGTAAGGGTGCCAGATGGTGCAACGGTGGTTTTGGTAGGTGCACACCCAACTGCCGCAAACGAGCAGGTGGTTATAAGCGACAGCCACGGCGGCACCAACATTTCAAG
>WQVB01000067.1 GCA_009781815.1 Defluviitaleaceae bacterium | reverse complement strand
TTATTTTGTTAAAGTTTACAATGCTAGATTTGCTAGCCCTAAAGAAATCCCCATTGCAAAGCTGCTCTTCAAGCTCATAAAGCCGCAGGCTTGTTTCGTATATTGCCCCCTTGGTATATAAAAACGTCTTTTTATCTACCGTGTCAATATACAAAATGGCAGAAGCATCTAAAATGTGGGTTTGGCCATCTCTTGTGCCTGTTAGCTTAAAATCCAAAGCACGAAGGCTTGCTATAACCTTTTCAAGCTCATCACTCATGGTGGCGCTGTTGATGGTTATTTCGGTTTCTTTATAGCTTTTGTCGATGTTTATGTTTATCTTCACCTTTACCCTCCCGTCATCATAGTGTTATTATACTTGCTATTTTTATTGATTGCAAGCCGTTTTTACTAAGTTGCTAAAAACAGCTGCTAAGTTTCGGGATAGAGATGTTGACTTTCTTTTCTCTAAAAAATACTTGCATAGTGTGTTGCCTTTTGGTATAATAATAAAAAGAGCAATCGCAAAGCGGTTGGCTAAGATTTTAGGTTAAAGAAATAACCGCATACCTTTGCCTAGGGGGCGGTTATTTTCTTTTGGAAAATAAGTCTATCAGATATATCATGAGTCTTATGAGTGCAATAACAATTGTTACCGCATTAAAAACTACTACAATAATCTCAAAATTAGACATAGCTTCACCTCCTTTCCTTAGGAGGATTCGCCAACCGCCTTGCTTTTTGATTGCTCCAGATATTACTATATCATATAACTCGACATTTTTCAATAAATTATTCGCTACAGATACCTAAAAAATACTTGCATAGTGTGTTGTCTTTTGGTATAATAATAAAAAGAGCAATCGCAAAGCGGTTGACTTAGGTTTGATTATTTATACTAAAATAACCGCATTACCTTGGTCAGGGGGCGGTTATTTTCTTTTGGAAAATAGGTCTATTAGATATACTACAAAATTTGCAAATGCAATAAAAATTGTTATTGCATTAAGAATTATGATAGTCATCTCAAAATTAGACATAGCTTCACCTCCTTTCTATAGGAGGATTCGCCAACCGCCTTGCTTTTTTGTTTTACCTTTTCTAAGATTTTTTACTGCAATAACACAAAATTGAAGCGTTTTTGTGTTATCTTGAAAAAACCTAAGAAAAGCTACAAACAAAAGGATTGCTCCAGATATTAATATATCATATAACTCGACATCTTTCAATAAATTATTTGCTAGGGTTGAGAAAGGCATGAATGGTCTCGGCTATTTTTTTGTTCATTTTTGGGGTTGCGGCTAAATCATCAACACTAGCGGCTTTGATGCCCTCAACACTACCAAAACGAAGGAGGAGAGCCTTGCGGCGGGCATCCCCCACGCCAGGTATCTGGTCTAAGATAGACTTGACGGCAGCTTTGCTTCTAAGGTTGCGGTGATACTCTAATGCGAAGCGATGCACCTCGTCTTGTATTCGGGTGATAAGGCGAAAGCCCTCGCTTGTCTTAGGCATAGTGATTTCTTGACCATTGTATAGCAACGCCCTTGTTTTGTGCTTATCATCCTTCACCATGCCACAAAGGGGGATACTTATATCCATATGCTTTAAAACCTCCGCCACGGCTGCCATATGCCCCTTGCCTCCATCAATAAAGATAACATCAGGCAGGCGGGCAAACTTTGCATCATTTGCTTGATAACGCTTTAGACGACGGTGGATGACCTCTTGCATAGAGGCATAATCGTTAGCCTGCCCTTGGATAGACTTTATTTTAAACTTTCTGAAATCGGCTCTTTTAGCCTTGCCTCCCTCAAAAACCACCATAGAGCCAACATTTTCAAAGCCTTGTATGTTCGAGATGTCATAAGCCTCTATGCGGTGTATGGGTGCATCAAAACCCAAAGCTGCCTGTATCTCTTCCAAAGCCCCTGTGGTGCGGGCTTCTTGGCTTTTTATATGCTTGCCAAACTGCTCAAGCTGGATGATGGCGTTGTTGTGTGCCATCTTAACCAAATTGTGCTTCTCTCCCTTTTGAGGCACGATGATGTGCACAGCTTGCCCCTTTTGTGTAGAGAGCCACGCCTTCACAGTTTCTTCATCTTCAATACCCACTTGCAATATTAGCTCCTTAGGGGTGAAAGGCGTGCCAGAATAAAACTGGGTTACAAACTGGGTCATTATCTCTTTTTGGGAGTTGTTAGACACGCCATACACCATAAAATGCTCTCGCCCCGTCATTTTGCCATCACGGATGAAAAATACTTGAAAAAGAGCCTCGTCCTCATTTATGGCAAAGGCTATTATGTCTTGATCGCCTTTAGATATTTTGTCGACCTTTTGCCTTTCTTTAAGCCTCTTTACAGCGGCTATTTTATCACGAAAGCTTGCTGCCTCTTCAAACCTAAGTTCACTAGACGCCTCAAGCATTTGCTTTTGCAAGCTTTTGAAAACATCATCATGCTTGCCTGCTAAAAACTCTAAAACCTGAGCCACACTTTGGCTATACTCTTCTTTTGTTATGTGCATGCCGCAAGGGCCTGGGCACATTTTTATGTGATAGTTTAAGCAAGGCCTGCCGTTTGCTTGGCCATCCACAACCTTCTTAGAGCTACGCTTTAAAGGCCAAATTTTCAAGATTTGGTCTATAGTCTCTTTAACTGCACTGCTAGAGGTATATGGGCCAAAATATTTTGCACCGTTGCTAATGTCTTTTTGGCTAAAATCCCTAGTCGAAAAAATCTTAGGGAAGTCTTCATCAGTGGTTACTTTAATGTAGGGGTAGCTTTTGTCGTCTTTTAACTTCACGTTATATTTTGGCTGATGCTCTTTTATTAGGTTGCACTCTAAAATAAGGGCTTCGGTTTGGTTGTCTGTTACGATATATTCAAAACTTTTAGCATTTTCACGTATGCCATATATTTTAGGGCATATAAAGCCAGCATCAGCAAAATAAGACCTTACACGGCTGCGAAGGCTGATGGCTTTGCCCACATACAATATCTCCCCCATGATGCCTAAAAAGAGATACACGCCTGGGGCTTTGGGTAGCTTTTTTAACTCCTCTTGAAAATCAAAGGTATAGCTTTTATCACTCATATAATCACCAATAATAATCTTAAACTAAATGCCCCATAATGTCAACTTTATTCCGAAGTATCCTTTTGTTATTGCCTCATACCCATACCGTCATCCCGCACTCGATGCGGGATCTCCCTAGCATAGTGTATGCTCTAGGGAGCAATCAGTATAGGGAGATCCCCAGTCAAGCTGGGGATGACGAAGATGAGTAGCTCGCCTTGTCGTCATCCCGAACCACCCCTACCGTCATCCCGTGCTTGACACGGGATCTAATTGGAGAAGGGCAGGCTTAATTAGGGCTGTATACTATCATACATAGATCCCGTGTCAAGCACGGGATGACGACTAGGGGAGGCACCCATTCTAGAATTTGAAGAAGAGCATGGCAAGATTGAGCTTTCTGAAAATGAAAATTGACATCCCCTCAAAATCATGTTAAAATTTGGAGTATGAAGAATATTGATATTTATACAGATGGAGCTTGCTCAGGCAACCCTGGCCCTGGGGGGTATGGCGTTGTTATGCTATATCAAGGCCACCGCAAAGAGATGCAAGCAGCCTACAAAATAACAACAAACAACAGAATGGAGATTTTAGCCGCTGTTGTGGCTTTAGAGACCCTAAAAGAGCCTTGCAATGTAAGGCTTTTTAGCGACAGCCGCTATCTGGTAGACGCTATAGAAAAAGGCTGGGTAACCCGCTGGCAACAAAACAACTGGAAAAGAAACAAAACCGAAAAAGCCTTAAACATCGACCTTTGGGAGAGGCTGCTGCCCCTTTTAGACAAGCACAACGTAGAGTTTGTATGGGTACGTGGCCATGCCTCAAATGTAGAAAACAACCGCTGTGATGAGCTTGCCACAGGGGCTATCTCTGCTGCCCGTGAAAATGGAGGTTTTGTTGATGATGAGGGGTATGAGGGTAAATAATGTATAACTTCACAAAAATAGATATCATCTGCGTTGGCAACCTTAAAGAGCCTTATTTAAGAGATGCTGAGGCGGAGTTTTTAAAGCGTCTAAAGCCCTATGGCAAGCTAAACATAACCGAGTTGAAAAGCAATGATAAAATCCTAAAAATATTTTCGCCCCACTCTTTCAAAATAGCCCTTGATGTGCAGGGCGAGAAGGTATCTTCAGAAAGCCTTGCAGATAAGCTTAAAAACCTAGCTGTGCAAGGCCACTCTCATATAGAATTTGTTATAGGCGACGCCCATGGCCTTGAAGACCACATCTTGCAAGCCTGCCACGGCCGCATCTCTCTTTCTCCCCTCACATTTACCCACCAAATGGCACGCATTATCTTGCTTGAGCAAATATATCGCTGTTGCCGTATTTTGAATAATGAGCCTTATCATAAATAGATATAGGGTCGTCATCCCGTGCTTGACACGGGATCTATGTATGATAGTGTACAACCCCAACTAAGCCTGCCCTTCTCCAATTAGATCCCGTGTCAAGCACGGGATGACGGTAGGGGTTGTGGCGACTTAACCATGAGGTGATAAAATGAAAATGTTTCGAGACCCAATACATAATGTTATAGACCTTGACACAGGCGACAAAAGGCTCAACCAGTTGATTGTTGACCTTATAGACAGTAGCGAGTTTCAGCGGTTGCGTTACATCAAGCAGCTGGGCTTTGCTTTTTTTGCCTACCCCAGCGGGGTACACACCCGCTTTGAACATTCCCTCGGGGTGGCTTTTATGGCTAAACGCTTTATCGACAAGGTGCTGTCTATAGAAGAGAAGACCTTGGAACAACACAAGGGGGCAGAGCATAAAGTCATCTTGGCGGATTTTTTTGAGAAGGTGAGGAGGCATAGAGGGGCTACAATCGTGGCTGCTTTGTTGCATGATATAGGTCACGGCACCTTGTCTCACATAACGGAGCATTTGCTTGATGTGCATCATGAGGATTGGTCAAGGGAGATTATAGAAGGCGAAACGGAGATAAACCACCTGCTGGTGGAGTTTGACAAAAACTTTCCGCAAGATGTTTTAGGTATATTGGGAGGAAATGAGACCTACCCATCTGCCAAAATCATCGCAGGGCAGGTGGATGTGGACAAGATAGATTACCTTCTTCGTGATTCATATATGACAGGCTCGGGCTATGGAAGGTTTGATGTGGAGTGGCTGCTAAATGTGCTTGCCATAGGCATAAAAGATGGAGCTGTGGAGATAGGGCTTGACGAGGGCAAGGGCCTAAGCGTGGCGGAAGATTTTATAATGGCTCGCATATATATGTTTCAAAATGTATATTTTCATAAAATAAGCCTTTTGGCACAAGGCATGCTAAAGCTGATGTTTGAAAGGATAAGGGAGCTGGGGCAAAAAGAGGCTGAACAACTCTTCCCAAACAAAAGCTTTGCATGCTTGTTTTTCTCGCCCAAGAGAGAGGCGAGGGAGTTGTTAGGTGATTTTTTAGAGGTTACCGACTTGGAGTTGTTTGGACTTATAAAGCACCTAACAAAGGCGGAGGATGAGGTTTTAAAGGTGCTGGCGGATGGTCTGCTTAATAGGCGGCTTTTTAAGCAAGCCCCCCAAGGCGATACCCAAGCCCTAAGAGGCTTTATAGGAGCAAGCCGAGAAAAGTATTATATGCTAGAGTTGGGTGGTGAGGTGCTGCACGAAAAGCTGTCTTACACCTTGGGTAGAGATAAGGTGTTTTTGTTTGACAAAGCAGGCACAAGCCACGAAATACACGAAAAATCAAGCATAATCCCCCCAAGGGCTATAAACTTAAACTTTCGTAAGGGGTATTATGTAGAGGCCAAGGCTTTGGCGGAATTTATAAAAACGAACACCTCGCAAAGCTAGAATTTGTGAGGTGTTTTGTGTTTTATGAATTTATAGCTTGCAGGCTAGCACCTTGAACTGAGAAATGTTCACATGAAGGCTTGTTATTGCAACTTTTGCATAGTGGCACAATATACCACTCATTACCTTCGTATACCTTCTGAACATGTGCCCCTACTTCTGCGTTATTTGAACATCCATAAGTGGAACAAAAATAAGGGAAGGTTTTATATTTTTTGGCTTCCCACCATTGCTTCCATGAGTAGTATGTGCCTTTAGGCATCCTGTCTGCTGTTCCGTTTAAATTCTTGACGGATATGATCATTTTAAATGACCTCCTTGTTTTATTTTTTTGCTACTTATATATAGACCGAACAAGGAGAAGTCGAAAATATGCCTTCTTGCCTCCTAAAATTTATTTGACAATAAGGGCTTGAAAAATAATGAGGATGATAGTTATTTAAGGCACAACTCCAATTGTGGATAAAATAAAACCCCTATAAAATAGGGGTTTTTAGGTCAAGTATTAACTATCTTCTCGTCATTAAGCCTGTAGCAAAACCAAAAAGCATCAAACTCCCCCCTAGTCGTCATCCCGTGCTTGACACGGGATCTATGCATGATAGGACACAACCCCAACTAGGTCTGCTCTTCTCCAAGTAGATCCCGTGTCAAGCACGGGAAAAGGGACAGTCTTAAAGAGGGAATTTCAAAAACAGGGCGCAGACCGCTTATATTCACAGTTTCATGCACCCAAAATATGAACTTCGGAGGACTTTTTTATGAGCCAAATAATTAGTACCAATCCTATCAAGCCGACTACCACCGAATATTTATCAAAATACAGAAACAGTCGTATGTACTATCTTGAAGAACACTGCCCAGACCTTTATAACGAGTATATTCAAAGCGGAGAACTGCGCCAGCATTGCCTTGAAGTGCAACGCATTGCCGATAACAGGC
>WQVB01000066.1 GCA_009781815.1 Defluviitaleaceae bacterium | reverse complement strand
TTTCGCTCAACATTTTAACGCACTAACAGAAAATCACTTCGTTGATAGATACAATGATTTTACAACACTTTATGGTATCTGGCGTAGAAGCTATATCCACGCTTTTCAAGCCTTAGGGCGTGTTAAACTTTTTGGGCAAGATGATTTACATTATTTTTTACGAGAGTAGCACTCAAACCACCGCCTTATGTAATAAAATAGCGGTGGTTTTCATTCATCTTTTGTTAAAATTATTATGATACTATTATAGGTTGAAAGGGGTGTAGCTATGCCTGTGCTTGAGATAAAAAACTTAACGAAAGACTATGGCTTTGGCCGTGGTGTTTTTGATGTTGATTTTAATGTAGATGCTGGCGAGTGTTATGGCTTTTTAGGGCCAAATGGTGCTGGCAAAACAACTACCATACGCCATATAATGGGCTTTTCTAAGCCGCAAAAAGGCGAGACATTAGTAAATGGCAAAGACAGCTGGAGCAACTATCACCAAATACAAAAAACCCTAGGCTATCTACCTGGCGAGATAGCCCTGCCTGAAAACCTAACAGGCAACCAATTCATCAAAATGATGGCGGATTTGCGTGGTATGAGCGATATGTCATACACCCAAACTTTGATAAAGCAGTTTGAGCTTGAGCCTAAAGGCTCCCTAAAACGAATGTCTTTAGGGATGAAGCGAAAACTAGCCATTGTAACCGCCTTTATGCACGACCCAGACATCTTGGTGCTGGATGAGCCCACAAGCGGCCTTGACCCCGTTATGCAAGATATCTTCATCCAATTTATCAAAGCTGAGAAAGAGAGAGGTAAAACTATATTGTTGTCTAGCCATATTTTTTCTGAGGTGGATGCAACTTGCGATAAAATATCTATCATCAAAGACGGCAGGCTGGTTTCTAGCTTTGTTGCGGCGGATTTAAAACATTCTGAAAATAAAACTTTTAAGATAGAGTTTGGCAATAATCAAGAGTTTGAGAGATTTTGTGCTGATGCTAAAGCTTTAGGCTTTATCTCGACTATGGATGATGCCGCAACCTTTAAAATCGCCTCCATAAAAGCACACCGCAACCAAGCCAACATAAGAGTGTGCGACACAAGCATCAACCAATTTTTGGAGATTTTGTCTAACTATCAGCTTAAGTTTTTTTCTGAAATAAAATTCACTTTAGAAGATTATTTTATGAATTTTTACGACAGAAAGAAAAGCGTAGACGATGCAAAGGAGGTTTTTGCCCATGCCGCTAATTAAGCTTGAAAACATAACGAAAGATTATGGCGACGGCCGTGGCATTTTTGACATTAACCTTAACATCGAAAAAGGTGAGGTTTTTGGCTTTGTAGGCACAAATGGAGCAGGCAAAACAACCACCATCCGCCATATAATGGGTTTTTTAAGGCCTGATAAAGGCACGGCGACTGTAGATGGGCTAAATTGCTGGGAGGATTCGGCAGAAATTAAAAAATACATAGGCTATGTGCCTGGGGAGATCGCCTTTCCAGATGAGGCTACAGGCAATGCTTTTTTGCAAAGCCAAGCTCAGCTGTTGGGTCTAAAAGACATGACATATGCCAACCGCATTATAGACATTTTACAGCTTGACCCTACGGCAAACCTTAAGCGAATGTCTAAGGGGATGAAGCAAAAAACAGCCATTGTTGCCGCTTTTATGGCAGACCCGCAAATACTCATTTTAGATGAGCCAACAACAGGCCTTGACCCTCTAATGCGTGTAGGGGTGATGGATTTGCTTAATGAGGAGAAGAAAAAGGGCAAAACCATCCTAATGTCTACCCATCTTTTTGAAGAGGTGGAGGACACTTGCCACAAGGTGGCCTCGATAAAAGAAGGTAGAATAATCGACATAAAATCCACCAAAGAAATACGCCATAATGAGGTAAAAACCTTTAAACTTGAGTTTGTGTCAAATGATGAATATCAGCGTTTTATCGCCCAAGATTCTAAAATCTTTACAATTAGTGAAAAACGCCCTGAACAAGACCAAGTTATAATCCAGCTACACGACGAAAACATAAACCAGTTTATGACCATGATGAAAAGCTTTCAAATAAAGTTTTTGTCTGAGCGAAAATATACCCTAGAGCAATACTTTAACAGCCTTTATAAGGAGGACAAAGCAAATGTTTAGCAAAACAATTTTCAAACAAACTTTTAAATCTAATATACGCCTTTGGCTTATCATCACGGTTATTTTGGTGGCTTTGTCAACCCTTATCATAGGCATTTTTAATCCAGATATGATGGAACGAGTTTTAGGCTTTATGGAGCGAGCCATAGATGACCCAGAGTTTTTAGCACGTATGCAGCAAGAAATCTCCCTTATTAATGTTTTGGGTATGAATTTTTATGCTGGCATGGGGCTTATTTTGGTGCTTATCTACATCATCATAACCGCCAACAGCCTTGTTGTGTCAAAGGTGGATAGAGGCTCTATGGCTTACATCCTCTCAACGCCCATAAAGCGTAGCACGGTGATTGTAACCCAAGCCATATACATGATAATCGCCCTTGTGGTCATGTTTAGCATCTTGGCCGCATCTGGTCTTGTAACCGCTGAAGTGTCTCACGGCGGTGTGTTTTTTGAGCGTTTTACGGATGATGTAACGGCTGTAGCCGAAGAAGCTGGAATGGAAGAAGCTTATGTTGCCGCTGATTTAAACATGATTTTAGAAAACCCGCAGCTCCTCGCTATAGGTGCTGAAGCTAGAGGCATTGAGGTTGAAGTGTATGCCATATACCTAACCATGCTTATTGCTCAGGGGGATGATATGCCCCAACCAGAGAGGACGCCAGAGCAAACGGCTATGGAAGAGCAGATGGAGACGGCCTTTGTAGATGGCCTTGAAGCTGCGGCAGAGCATATGGAAATCGAGATGATAGAGCTGTTTGGCGACCTTAGAGCATTACTTGCTGACCATGAGGCGTTAGGAGTGGCTGTTGCTGCATCTGGCTTGCCTGTGGAGCATTTTGTGCAAGGTATATACATGCAGCTAGCTATGGAGGAGATCTTTTTAGACAGCAGGTTTCAATTTGACATTGGGGACTATATTTGGCTTAATATCGGTATGTTTTTGTTGATGTTTGCAACGGCTGCCATATCCTTCTTCTTCTCGTGTTTGTTTAACCTATCTAAGCATGCAATCGCTCTTGGGGCTGGCATACCTATCGCCTTTTATATCTTCCAAACCATGGCTATGGTTGGCGAAGATTTAGAGTTTTTTAGATACTTCACCATCAACACCTTATATAACCCTATCGACATAGCCGCTGGTAATGGCTTTGCTATTCAATTTGCTATTTTAGGTGTTATTGGAGTTATACTTTATGGATTAAGCGTTGTTGTGTTTAAGAAAAAGGATTTGCCACTATAAACATCTACTCGTCATCCTGAGCCCTTGGTTGAGCTTGGTTTTAAGCGAAACTTGACTCAGGATCTATGTATGATAGTGCATGCCTTAATTAGGACTTACTCTTTTCTAAATTAGATCCTGAGTCAAGCTCAGGATGACGTGAGGGGAATGGTTTCACTACAAGTCTAATTGTGTGCGACCTTAAAAAGGAGGATCATATGCAGGCTATTGTAGTTGCAGATAAAAACTGGGGCATTGGTGTAGATGGAGACCAACCCTTCTTCATCTCGGAGGATTTACATTTTTTTAAAGAAAAAACCCTTGGCAAGGTGGTCGTTATGGGGCGTGCCACCTTGCAAGCTTTGCCTAAAGGGCAGCCCTTAAAAGGGCGTACAAATGTTGTTCTCACCCGTCAAAAAGGCTTTGATGCTCAAGGTGCTATAGTTTGTAATGATTTTGATGAGTTGCACAAGGCTCTAAAGCCCTACCCTGCCGAGGAAGTATTCATCATAGGCGGGGCGGAAATCTACGAAACTCTTTTGCCCTATTGTAGCAAGGTTTATATAACGAAAATAGATGCAGAGGCCGATTGTGATAGATTTTTTCCAAGTCTCGACCAGATGCCAAATTGGACAAAAAAAAGCATCTCTGAAGTTAAGAGATGCGAAAAAACTAATTTGGAGTTTCAGTTTTGGGAGTATGAGAATGAGTCGCCTTTGTTATTCTTTACTTGAGTCGAATGCTTCCCGCTCAATCGACCCCTGTAGGGAATGGATTTATCCATTCCGCCACATTGGAGAAGGATTATTATCATAGTTAGGCACACAATTTCGGAATGGATAAGCTTTTGTTTGGAGACAAGCTCCAAAGTCAGCCAAGGATCCATTCCCTACAGGGTGAGGTGCATCTTTCACAATTACGAAGGGTGAAGTGCTCTTTTAAAGCTCTAAAAACTCCACCTCGGTGATGATTGCAACGCCTTCCAAATCGTCATTAGGCTTGTAGCGAAACGAACCCAAGTCTCGTCATCCCGTGCTTGACACGGGATCTATGTATGATAGTGCATACCCAACTAAGATTGCCCTTCTCCAATTAGATCCCGTGTCAAGCACGGGATGACGACTAGGGGAGTTTGGTGCTTTTTGGTTTCGCTACAAGTCCGCAATGACGAATGGTATAGGGTAAATTAGAATGACGTGATAACAGCATGACGGGGTGCTTAAAGCTCTAAAAACTCCACCTCGGTGATGATTGCAACCCCTAAATCAAGGGCTTTCTTGTTTTTGGATGATGAAGACTGGCTATCGTTGTTTATTAGATAGTCGGTCTTTTTTGATACGGCAGAGGCCACCTTGCCCCCCTGCCCTTCTATACGCTCTACAAGCTCTTTGCGGTTAGCAAAATGCTCTAAATCACCCGTTATAACAAAAGTTTTACCAGCTATGGGTGAATCATGGTCAATGGTAGTTTTCTCCACAACTTCAAAACGTAAATGGGCGATTGCGGCATCTACAACCTTGTTGTTGTCCTCATTTTGAAAATATGCGTTGATGGAGTTTGCGATAACGCCACCAAAGCCCTCAATCTCAATTATTTCTTCTGCTGTGGCTTTGCGGATGGCGGCAAAATCATAATCATAATGGCGGCACAATGCTTTTGCACCTGCAAGCCCTACGCCATCAATACCTAAAGCGAAGATAAAGTTTGCAAGGTTTATGTCTTTTGACTTTTCGATAGCATCCATCAGCTTTGTAAAGGATTTTTCGCCAAAGCCACGCATGGCTACAATGGCCTCTTCGTGGTCGCCCAAGTGGTATATATCTGCAAAATTAGCCAAATAGCCAAGCTCAATGAATTTTTCGATAGTTTGGATTGAGAAGCCCTCGATATTAGCTGCATCACGCCCCACATAATGAACAATGCCCCTCACCTGCTTTGCCCTGCAAAGAGGATTTAGGCAGTTTAAGGTTTTTACTCCATTTTCTTCTTTCACCATGGTCTCAAAATCGCAAATAGGGCAAGCATTAGGGTAGCCCACAAAGCCACTTTTTGTGAAGTTTTCAGCGATTTGAGGGATTATCATGTTGGCTTTGTAAACGCTTATCTCATCACCCACCCCTAGCTCTAAAGCCTCGGCAATGGAAAGGTTATGCAGGCTTGCCCGCTCTATGGTGCTGCCCTCTACCTCCACTGGCTCAAACACCGCAATGGGGTTGATTAAGCCAGTTCTCGAAGCGTTCCATTCTATATACAAAAACTTGGTACGCACCAGCTCATCCGCCCATTTAAAGGCGATAGAATCCCTTGGGAACTTGCTGGTGGCTCCTAAACTCTCGCTAAAATCCACATCATCATAAGTTAAAACAAGACCATCTGTAGCAAAATCTAGCCCCTCTACCTTGTTTTTGAAGGCTTCTACCGACCCCTCTATATTGTCAGCATCTACCATCATATATTCGCTTAAAATAAAGCCTTGCTCATCTAAAAACTTTAAGGCATCTTGTTTTTTCGCAAAGCTAGGCCCACTAAGCAAAGCAAAGGCCAAATAATCCACATTGCGGCTGGCAGATATTCGACTATTAAGCTGACGAATAGTGCCTGAGCATAGGTTTCGTGGGTTTTTATATTTTTCTTCATCTGCCATTTGGTTGTTTATCCGCTCAAATTCTGAAAAGCTAATAACCGCCTCGCCTCTAATGGATATCTCCCCTTTGTGAGGGATTTGTTTGGGTAGGTTTTTAAAAAACTTTGCATTGTGGGTTACATCTTCACCAACGCTCCCGTTGCCTCTGGTGGCGGCTTGCACCAGCACCCCGTTTGCATATTTTAAAACGATGGTTAAGCCGTCTAGCTTCCAAGATAAAATGCCCTTTTTAGGCTCGCCTTGAGGCATCAAAAAGCTTTTTAGCTTCATTGTCTCCTTTGTTTTATCCAAAGACAGCAAAGGCGTGTCATGTGCCACTTTTACTAAAGACGACACAATCTCATACCCCACTTTTTGCGTTGGGGAGCCTTCTAAAGCAATGCCCGTTTTTATTTCTAGCTCTAAAAGCTCATCATACAGCTTGTCATACTCAAAATCAGACATAATAGGCTCTCCATCAGCCTCATATGCCTTATTTGCTCTATTTAAAATTTCAACTAAACTTTCTATACGCTCTTTACTCATGGTTCACCCTCCTGCTGTATATTATGGCTATTTTATCACAAAATAAAGCATAAGGTCAAGAAAGGAGGGTGAAAAATGAGCAAAAACAACAACCCTAACCCAGAAGCCATAGGGGCAGATGTAGTGTCTGCAAGCAGCTTAACGGGTGTAACGCCAGCTATCGAAGCTGAGCAAACAAAGTTGGAGAAGTGTTTGACGGAGAGAATGAAGAAGGAAAAGCATAATAGGTAATGTAACTCTCTATCGTCATCTCGTGCGTGATGAGGGATCTATGCATGATAGTAGATATCCAACTAAGCCTGCCCTTCCTTAATTAGATCCCGTGTCAAGCAGGGGACACGCCATTCCAATTATCTTTGTAGGGAATGGATT
>WQVB01000065.1 GCA_009781815.1 Defluviitaleaceae bacterium | reverse complement strand
CCCAACTAAGCCTGCCCTGCTCCAATTAGATCCCGTGTCAAGCACGGGATGACCCCGTATCGGAGTACGGGGCAGGCTGGGAATGGTTTCGCTACAGGCCTAATGACGAATGGAGGAAGGTCAAAATGATAAAGAAAATTGCAGTATCATATAGTGGCAAAGATAGCACATTAGCCCTCCATAAGCTCCTAAAAGAGCAAAGCGACCAGTATGAGGTTGCAACACTACTAGCCACCATCACCAAAGAATACGGCAGAACCAGCATGCACGGCGTGAGGGAGGAGCTTTTGGATGCTCAAGCTGAATCCTTAGGCTTGCCTCTTCATAAGGTATATATGCCGAAGGATTGCACCTGCGAAGAATATTCTAAGCTAATGGAAGAGACTTGCCTAAAGCTAAAGGAGCAGGGCATCACAGCTGTAGCCTTTGGAGACACACAGCTTGCAGATGTAAAGGCACATCGAGAGAAGATGCTTGCAAAGGTAGGTATGGAGGGGATTTTTCCTATTTGGGGGATGGGCTCTACAAAGGTTGTGGAGGAGATTATCTCGCTAGGATATAAAGCCGCCATTGTGTGCCTTGACATGAGTAAGCTGGACGAAAGCTTTGCAGGGCGGGTGCTTGATGAGGGCTTTTTGCAAAGCCTACCTAGCGATGTTGACCCCTGTGGTGAAAATGGTGAATATCATACATTTGTGTTTGATGGGCCGTTATTTAAACACCCTATAGCTTATGAGCTTGGTGAAAAGAAAATTGTTGATGATACGAAAACTGGCAAACCTCGGTTTTGTTTTATAGATATAGTGCAAATTCGTAATTAGATCCCGTGTCAAGCACGGGATGACCAATTAAAAAAGGAGAAATAGATATGAAGATTGTTGATGTTATATGCACTGCTGGCCGCTCTGGCTTTTTCTTTGATGACCAAAAGGCAATAAAAACCCATGCGGTGGAGGATGGTGGAGCCTACAAGGGCGACCCAGTAACGGAGGGCTTTAGAAGCATCCGCCTGCCTGGTGAGGCTATATCGGTTATGTTTGTGCTTGAAGATGGGCAGGTGGCTCATGGAGATTGTGCTGCTGTGCAATATTCTGGAGCAAGTGGGCGGGACCCTTTGTTTTTAGCTAATGAGTTCATCCCTGTTATTGAAAAATTTGTAAAGCCATTGCTTGTGGGTAGAGAGATAACCACTTTTAGAGAGATGGCAAAAGAGCTTGATAGCATTGTGGCTGGGGGCAAGCTGCTCCACACAGGCATACGCTATGGCATTACCCAAGCGGCTTTAGATGCTGTGACAAAAAGCCAAAACAAGCTTATGGCTCAAGTTATTGCGGAAGAGTATGAAACGACTATTGCTAGCGACATCATCCCTCTATTTAGCCAAAGTGGCGATGCACGTTATTTGCAGGCAGATAAGATGATTTTAAAATCTGCAGAGGTGTTGCCTCATGCTCTTTTTAACAATATTGAAAAGGCGGGCAAAAAGGGCGAGAAGCTGCTTGAGTATGTGCTGTGGCTTCGCAACCGTATATATGAGGTGCGTGTGGATGCTAACTACAAGCCCGTTATTCACCTAGATGTTTATGGTATGCTTGGGGAGATTTTTGGCACGGATTATGATGCTCTTACGGATTATATCGGCATTTTAGAAGAAAAGGCATTGCCTTTTAGAATACGCATTGAAGGGCCCGTTGACGCAGGCTCGGTAAAGGGTCAAATCAAGGCTTTGAAAAAGATTAGAGAGCTGCAAGAGAAAAAGGGCATAAATGTAGAGCTTGTGGCGGATGAATGGTGCAACACCCTTCAAGATGTTAAGGATTTTGCTGATGCTAAAGCAGGGCACATGGCACAGATAAAGACGCCTGACCTTGGTGGCATCAACAACTCTATCGAGGCGGTGTTGTATTGCCAACAAAACGGCATGGGGGCTTACCTTGGGGGTTCTTGTAACGAGACGGATAGGTCTGCGCAGATTTGTGCACATATTGCAATGGCTACAAACCCGATCCAAATGCTTGCCAAGCCTGGCATGGGTGTGGATGAGGGGTATTTGATTTGTCATAATGAAATGAAACGTGTGCTTGCTTTGAAGGATGTTGTTGGGAAGAAGTAGGAGTGTGCAGATAGGGCGTTTTCAGCCTGCCACTCCCACCCGAAGTGTTATCATCGAATAGTGCTATCGTCGCCCCACCCCGTGGCAGGCTGAAAACTATTCTCGAGAGGACATCATCCCTAAGGATAGAAATTCCCTGCTGACAACGGGGCGGGTAAACGTCGCTATAGACCTCGAAGGGATATATAGCTGTTTAACTCAAAAACACCCACATCTCCGCGGTCTTTTTGTTCTAATGCTTCATGAAAAAAATCTTATGTGCCTATAGCACACTGCGATTTTCTTCATTTTGCCTTAGAACAAAAATCCTCGTGGATGTGTAGGTATTTTCGAGTTAAACGGCTATATCGGGCGGGAGTTGGCTGCAGGGAATTTCGGGCGACTTCTAATCGATATATGATGAATATCGAAACAAATCCCAATGAAGGAGACGTTGTGTCATGGAGCCTATGGAAAAAATGCAATTTGTGATTGATTTGGCGGAGAGGGCATTAGAAAGCGGAGAGTTGCCTATTGCCGCTGCCATCTATCACGGTGATGAGCTTATCTCCTCAGCATACACAACAGAGCGAGCTGATGGAAGGTGGTTGGTTCATGCTGAGCAAAAAGCATTAATGGATGCAGATATGAAAAAACTGCCCCTTAAAACACGCTCTCAGCTGGAACTATATACAAACCTTGAGCCGTGCCTTATGTGCCTTGGCATGGCTATGTCAAGCTTTATAGGTCAAGTCTACTATGCTTTAGAAGCTCCTGAAGACGGGGCTGTAGACCTTGTAGAAGGGGAGCTTAAAAAACGAAATGTAGCTGGCCTTTCGGCCTATACCTTCCCTAAGGTGCATAAAAGCTTGTTGCGTGAAAATAGCATAGAGCTGTTTCACAAGTATGCTACACAAAACGAAGGCAAGCCTGGGGCGGTGTTTGCGGCAACTTTAGCCGCATTATAAGCATAAGGAGAAGTGATTATGAATTTTAACATTGAATATTTTAAAAATACACTTTGTGAGATTTTAGCTATAGACAGCCCCACGGGCTACACCACAAAGGTTTGCGAGAGGCTGCAAGAGCTTGCCTCTGAGGCTGGATATAAAACAACCACTACCAAAAAGGGTAATGTGGTGATAGATGTTGAGGGGATGGATAAAACAAAGACCCTTGGTATATCTGCCCATGTAGACACCCTAGGCCTTGTTGTGCGTGGTTTTAATGGAGATGGCACATTGACCTTTTCTAAGGTTGGCGGGTCTATTTTGCCTACCCTTGACGGGGAGTATTGCAAGGTGTATACCCGTTGCGGCAATGTATACACAGGCACTATATTGTCAAACGCCACATCAAGCCATGTTTATGAAGATGCGGGGAGCTTAAAGCGAGAGGCGAAAACCATGCATGTAAAGCTTGATGAAGAGGTGAAAAATGCCGACGATACAAAAAAGCTTGGCATTTTGGCTGGAGATTTTATATGTTATGACCCTAAAACCCAAATAACCGATAAGGGCTTTATTAAAAGCCGATTTTTAGACGACAAAATGTCTGTGGCTATTATTTTAACGCTCCTTAAAGGCTTTAAAGACGAGGGTATCACGCCAAAGTATAATGTTTGCGTGGTTTTTTCTACATATGAAGAGGTTGGGCATGGCTTGGCACATGTGCCTTGTGAGATAGACGAGTTTGTGGCGGTAGACATGGGCTGTATCGGTGATGATTTAACCTGCACCGAATATGACGTGTCTATTTGTGCTAAGGATAGCTCTGGGCCTTATGATTATGAGCTAACAAGCAGACTTATTAGCCTTGCGAAGGGGGCAGGGCTTAACTTTGCTGTGGATATATACCCCATGTATGGGTCAGATGTATCAGCCGCATGGCGTGCTGGGCATGATTTTAAAGGGGCTTTAATAGGCCCTGGGGTTGCAGCCAGCCACGGTATGGAGCGTAGCCATATGAAGGCGGCGGAGAATACCTTCAAGTTATTACAATTATACCTTACAAAATAAGGAGATTTAAAATAGATATGCCAATAGATAAAAGAGGCGTTCTTGACGAAGAGGTTTTCACATATCGAGCCACTAAAGATGGCAAGGTTTTTATATCGTGTGAAGGTAGGCAGGTAACCATCCTTAGTGGTAAAAAGGCTGCTGATTTTATTGCGAAAATTTCTAATGCAGAAGATAAAGAGGCACAGCTTATTATGGCAAAGGCAACTGGCAATTTTAAAAGAGGAAACGAAAAAATATTTAAAAAACAATAAGGAGATGCTGACATGAACGACTTTGAGAGTGTCTTAAACGTACACCTTAAAGCTATTGCGGATAGAGACTTATCTGTATTTTCAAAATTTTTACATCCATCTCAAAATATAATAATAATCCTCCCTAATGGAAATATCATTGAAGGATTTGAGAGTGTTGTAAATTTTCATAAGCGATGGTTTGAAGATTTAGATTGGCACATGGATGTTAAAATGCTCGATATAATAACCATTGACAATGTTGGATACGCGTTGTTGGATGTAATATATCATGACTTGGACGAAGACGGAAACCCTTATGAGTTAAAATATTTTCTTAGCTTGTTATTCAACAAAATCAACAATAGATGGTTTTTGATTAGAGACCAAAACACATTAAAATAAGCATCGCCCGTTTTCAGCCCTGCCACTCCCACCCTATTATTTATGGTTATAATTATTCGGCGTCGCCCCACCCCGTGGCAGGCTGAAAACTACTCTTGAGAGCTTGTTGCTTTTTAAGGATAGAAATTTTCATGCCGAAACGGGGTGGGTAAACGTCGTTTTATGTCTCGAAGACATATCTTGGGCGGGAGTGAAGGCATGAAAATTTCGGGCGACTGCCAACTAATAACAAAGGAACAGATCTATTGCATTATTTGCGACGCATAAAATAAAGGAGTGAAAGCAATGGAGATTATCAAAATAGGCACACGAAGTGTTATTTTTAGGCGTTTTCTTGAAGAGTGGGGATGCGGGCTTAATATCCATTTGATATTGGGGGAGCATCGCAATTATTTGATTGACACGGGCTGCGGCTCAGGCGATATGGAATATGTTAAGGAATATCTGAAGGAGAACAACAAGCCCTTAGTGGTGATAAATACTCACTTTCATTGGGATCATATATGGGGTAATTTTTGTTTTGATGATGCTATAATCATCGCCAACAAAAGGGCGATAGAATATATAAAAGATACTTGGGATAGTGCTTTGGAGAAGCACAAAAGCTTTATCAAAGGTGAGGCCAAGCTTAAAATGCCTAACTTGACATTTGATGATGAAATATACTTTGAAGACGATAAAATTAAGCTTTTTTACACACCAGGCCACACGGCAGATGGCATAAGTGTTTTTGATGAGGTCGACGGCGTGCTAAATGCGGGGGACAACATCGGCGACACCATGGATGAGGTATTGCCAGTTATATATGACACTGCGGAATCCCTTAAAAAGAGCCTGCAGGCGTATAAGGCATTGGACGTTGCCCATTGTGTTTCTGGCCACAATGTGGTTGTTGGCAAGGAGTTTTTTGAGATAATGGAAGAGGAGCTTGCTAAAAATGAGGGAGTTTAAAATTTTATCTACCACGGCTATTTTGGGTTATGGCTTTCCTCAGGCGTCTTTTGAGGCGGGCATGAGTGCTAAGCCTGACGTTATAGCCGTTGATGCAGGCTCTACCGACCCTGGGCCATATTACCTTGGCAGCGGAAAGTCCTTCACCGATAGGGGCGCCGTCAAGCGTGATTTGGAATATATGCTTGAGGCGGGTTGCAAAGAGGGCATACCCGTCATCATAGGCTCTGCTGGCGGGGCTGGGGCAGATAGCCACTTGGCGTGGAATGTGGATATTGTTAAAGAAATCGCCCGTGAGAAGGGCCTGACCATGAAAATGGCTATAATTTCATCACAAATCGACACTAATATGGTGTTGCAAAGCTTAGAAGCAGGCAAGCTAAAAGCTATGACAGCCGCACCTGTGCCTAATGTGGATGATATACAAAACAGCACAAATATCGTGGCACAAATGGGGGAAGCACCGTTTATAAAGGCGCTGGACGCAGGGGTAAACGTTATTGTTGCAGGGCGTAGCTATGACCCATCGGTGTTTGCAGCCCCCGCCATTCGAGCGGGCTTTGATGCTGGCCTTGCCCTTCACATGGGCAAGATTTTAGAATGTGCCGCTATTGCAGCCACGCCAGGCAGTGGCAGCGATTGCATGCTAGGCATTTTGCGAGATGACCATTTTGAGCTGCAAACTTTAAACCCTGCCCGCAAATGCACGATTACGTCGGTTGCGGCTCATACCCTTTATGAAAAATCAAGCCCTACTATCCTCCCTGGCCCTGGGGGTGTGCTAGACCTTACTCAAACTAGGTTTGAGCAAAAAGGGGATGCGGTTGTGGTGCGAGGTAGCCGCTTTGTGCCAGATGAAGGGGCAAATTATGTAAAGCTTGAGGGGGCAAAGCTGGTTGGCCACCGCACCATATCTATAGCCGCTACCTGCGACCCTATAATGATAAGCAAATTTGATGACATTATAAAAGAAGTTAAGGCAAAAGTTGCGGATAACTTCAAAAATTTAACGGATTTTTACTTGGATTTTAAGATATATGGAGCAGGGGTCGGGGCATCTTTTTATGGGAATAGCACCCATGCTCCACGTGAAATAGGCATTGTGATTGAGGCTATAGGCTCTACAAGAGATATTGCTGACACCATATGCTCTTTTGCTCGCTCCACTCTCTTGCACTTTGGCTACGAGGGGCGAAAGTCTACCGCTGGCAATTTAGCCTTCCCTTTTTCTCCTTCAGATTTT
>WQVB01000064.1 GCA_009781815.1 Defluviitaleaceae bacterium | reverse complement strand
TGCTTTGGATTTTAAGCTAACAGGCACAAGAGATGACCAAACCCACATTTTAGACGCTTCTGCCATTTTGTATATTGACACGGTAGACAAAAAGACGTTTTTGTACACCAAAGGGGCAGTATATGAAACAAGCCTGCGGCTTTATGAGCTTGAAGAACAGCTTTATAATGGGGATTTTTTTAGGGCTAGCAAATCTAGCATTGTAAACTTTAACAAAATAAAATCCCTAAAGTCGGACATTGACGGCAGGATAATCCTAGTTATGGAAAATGGCGAAAGACTTGTGGTTTCAAGGCAATATGCAGTCTTTATAAAAAACAAGTTAGGAGGGAGGCATTAGGTGAAAGAAGATAAAAGTATATTAGGTTTATTTTTAGGGCATACAATCACCACTTTTGCCTGCACCGTTATAGCAACAACAATGATTGGCTGGATATTTGTGAATTTCTCAAACAGTCAAATTGATTTATCTATATTAGGCAGCGAAGGCCTTGCCTATGCACATATAGCACAAATACTTGGTCTATCTACAGTGCTTGGTGCTTTAATAACCCTCTTAACATCTGACATAGTGTTAAAGCAGACCATGCTTTTATGGCGATGTGCCTTGCTGCTGTTTTTATCTCTCGTGGCTTGTGGCTTGTTTGTGATTATATTTAGATGGTTCCCCCTAGATTTATGGCAGGCATGGCTTAGCTTTTTATTATCCTTTGTTGTGTTTTTCATACTTGGCATTGGCTCCATGTTACTAAAAACAAAACTTGAGGATAAAAAATATAAAAAGCTATTGTCTAGCTACAAAGAGAGAAGTGCAGACGAATAGTGTCCACAGCGTCATTAGACATGTAGCGAAACAATCATCACCCTCCTAGTCGTCATCCTGAGCTTGACTCAGGATCTAATTGGAGAAGGGCAATCCTAGTTGGGCATGCACTAATCCACATAGATCCTGAGTCAAGCTCAGGATGACATGAAGGGGAGGATTTCGCTACAGGTCTATTGTGGACTCACGTCATTCCGATTTACTATTTTGAAAAAGCTTACTTGTCGTCATCCCGAACACTTGGTCGAACCCCGCTTTTAGGCAAAGCTTGACACCCACCCACCCTCATGTTACAATAACCCAAAATAAAAAGGAGAAGTAAAAAAATGATAATGATGAAAAACATCGTCAAAACTTTTGGAACACAAAGAGTTTTAGACAATATTAATTTTGAAGTAGCCGATGGCGAAGTTTTTGGTCTTTTAGGCCCTTCAGGCTCAGGCAAAACAACCATAATAAACATTTTATCAAAACTAATAAACCAAGATGAAGGTGAGCATACAACAGGTGCATCTTCCCTCGAAACTGGCCTTATGCTTGAGCATGATGGCCTATACGGTCGCCTTACCTGCCAGCAAAACCTTGATCTTTTTGCAGGCATATATAATGTGGATAAAAGCAAGGTGCAGCAAGCTCTTGACAGCGTAGGCCTTGGTGATGCCGCCAAAAAACCCGTGGCAAAGCTTTCTAAAGGCATGCGTCAACGTCTAGCCCTTGCCCGTGCAATCCTCCACGCCCCAAAGGTGCTTTTCTTAGACGAGCCAACATCTGCCCTTGACCCTAACACAGCCCTCGGCATACACGACCTTATATTGGGCCTTAAAGCCGCAGGCACAACTATCTTTTTAACTACCCACAATATGGACGAGGCCGTTGCCCTTTGCGACAATGTAGCCCTCCTCCACAAAGGCAATATTGTTGAATATGGCAACCCTGTCGATATTTGCAAAAAACATGACTCTTTCAAAACCGTTCCTGATTTAGAAAGTGTTTTCATAAAGCTAACAGGCACCACAAAAGAAGAATTAAAAGAGGGGGCAAAATAGATGAACGCAACCATTGCATTATTTAAAAAGCAACTAAACGACCTACCAAAAAACATATCCGTAACCATGATGTTCGTCATGTTTCCAGCTATCGCCTTTTTAATCGGCAACTTTTTTGAGAGCATAGACGGCATCGTGATGCAAGTAAACTTCGCCATGATGATGGCCTCTATGGGCCCTATGATATTAGTAGCAAACACCATAGCAGAAGACAATGAGTATAAATCCCTACGCTTCCTAATCATGGCAGGGGTAAAGCCTGGGCAATACCTAGCTGGCCTTATATCCTTCGCCGTTGTTATATCCGCCATACCAATGGTGGCCTTCGCCCTCATGATGGGCATAACGGGGCAAAACATGCTCCTCTTCATCGCTTTGGGCATCGGCGCTTGCCTATCTGCCAGCGTGCTAGGGGCTGTTATAGGGCTCTTCTCCAAAAACGTTCAACAATGCTCCGCCCTTTACACCCCCGTCATGATGGTGCTGGCCTTCATCCCCTTCTTGTCTCAGTTTAACGAAGCTGTAGAGCAAATAGGACGCTTTGTCTTCACTGGGCAAACCTTTCAAGCTATGGCAGATTTGGCAATAGACTCTTACATTTCAAATGCAGACTATATACCATACTACCTTGCAGACTTTCCATCCTTCACAGATCTTCCTTTCGCCTTAGCGGTTATAGGCGGCAATGCACTGCTTTTTGCCATCCTCTTTGCGGTTGCATACAGCCGCAAAGGCCTAAAAGGCTAAATTAAAAAACAAAAACACCCACCTGGAGAAAGTCGATTGGCGGGTGTTTTTGTTTTATGTTTTTAATCTTCCTCTTCAGCCTTCATTAGGGTTATAGAGCCGTCATCGTTCACAAAAAGGTCTACCTTCTCCCCCTCTTCAAGGTGCAAAGCCTCTCTAACTTCCCTAGGGATGAGGATCCTTCCAACCTCATCTAGTGTTGCCGTTTTGTACATACTCATACCTTCTCTCTCCTTTTCCTTATATTTTATTTGCTATGGTTATAAGTATATACTATATTGTCATAAAATGCTATAGAAACTTTGACATATTTTTCTACATATAGCTACAATCGAAAAAAACCATTTTTGGAATTTTTTAAAATTAAAAACCAAAACCCGACATCAAGCACTCAAGTACGTCATTGCGGGCTTGACCCGCAATCTCTAGGTCTACAATTGTTGCTTTTTAGTGGTCAGTATAAGTGAGATTGCGGATCAAGTCCGCAATGACGAATAGTGAGGCGTTCTGAAGCGGTACAGGCATATGCCTTGTGTTAGGCTTAATCTGCATTGTCTCTCTAGCACCCCTTAGGGTTAAAAAAACCAAAACCCGACAAGTTTAATCTGTCGGGTTTTGGTTTTTTGGTAGGGTAAAGTAAAATATGAGGAATAGAAGTGCACATAATTAGTTGGAGCTTAGTGTGCCACGCCCCGCCATCACCCCGCACCTCTAGTTGTCATCCTGCACACCCCCTACCGTCATCCCCAACCACCCATACCGTCATCCCGCATCCCCCTACCGTCATCCCGTGCTTGACACGGGATCTAATTGGAGAAGGGCAGTCCTAGTTGGGGTTGTACACTATCATACATAGATCCCGTGTCAAGCACGGGATGACGGCTAGGGGGATGCGGGATGACGGTAGGGATGGCTTAGAATGACGGCAGGGGGGTAGGATGGTCGTTTAAAACAGATCTAGTTCTGATTGTCGTTGTCTCCATCGCAATCATCATTGTCATCATCTTCATTGTCGCAGGGTGCAACTTCGCAGCAGGGGCATATCTCAATAGGTAGAGTAACTATTGGGAAGTTTAAATCATCAAACCCTGACCCTGGTCCAGCGGATACAATGGTTGTACTGATCGTGAATATTGCAATAATAAGCATAAGAAAGCGTGTTATCATTTTTTTCATAGTGTTACTTCCTTTCTATTTAGTTTTTGGGTTTATAATCAAGATTGAAAGACCTATGTATTTCAAGCAGCATTTCCATTATCCTATAAGACTCTTGAGTTTTCCTAGCACGTTTATAATGCTCTATCAGCAACTCGCATGCTCTCATAGCTTCATATTTATAATGCCTCTTTAAAAAATAGGGTATGGCCACATTTTCTACATAATCTACTGATTCTTGTCTAAATGTTGTTATGCCTTTGCTTATAATCTTGAAATGAGTAATATAATTAATAGGTATCTCCATTTCTTCGTTATCGCCATGCAAGGTTTCCATCTCATTGATCATCGTCTTGGCTTTTATAAAATCTCTTTTCTCAATCACACAACGTATTTGATAATAATAAGACCACATATGGTATATTGAGTTTGTGTCATGATAGCTAAGTGCTTTTTCAAAGCTCTCTATGGCTTCGTCCCAATTTTTAGCGAACTTATGCACTAGACCAAATATGTACCATACTAATCCAACGAAAAAATTGTTTTGAAATCCTTCAGCACGAGCGAGAGTTTTTGTTATAAGCTTTTTCGACTCCTCAAACTCTCCAATTCTTGCATAATTTAAAGCCATATCTGTATCTATTCTAACGGTGAAAAAATCTAATCTATCACAAAAATTTCGAGCATCTCTTAAAAGTAGCAAAGCCTTATTCGGAAGCCCTAGCTCTGTGTAGCATGAGGCTACATTTTGAACACTTCTATATATTTCTTTCTGAGAAAAGCTTTCATTATTTTGTGCAACATCAAGGGCTTTTTCATAAAATTCTTTGGATTTTTCTTTATCGAAATCAAAAAAATAAAGTCTGCCTTTATTTCTATAGTAATGATACAAAAGGCGAGGCGTCAAATCCTCCGCTTTCTTATCACCAAAACTATTATCAAAAAAGCTCATCTCTTTGCGTGCTTCTTCTAATTTGCCTTGTTTTATTGAATAAGGCACGCATACTAAGCGAAAAAGCCAAGAAAGCTCAGGGTCAACAATCTCTATATTATAGACAGGTAAAAGCCTTTCATAAATAGTTTTTGCTTCTTCCATTCTATCTGCAGAGACCATCTCACCAAAAATAAGCACGCTTTCGATAAAGCTTGGTCTTTCGCTATCTTCTAGGGGCATGCCCACAATGCCTAAAAACTCTTTAGCTTGTGGCCACTCTTCAGCGGTATATTTTAGGTTTTTAAGCCTCTCTATCCTATCCAGCCTTTGCATGTTGCTTTGTATATGCTCGGCCAAACTCTGGCGAGACTTGCCTTGCTGCCTTCTTATTGCCATAACTTTTTCTTCTGGGGTTAGGTTGGGCTTCACTTTACACCTCCTTGAGATACTGATTATCATGCTGATTTTTGCGATATGTGTCATTAATTTTCACGACATCATTTCGCAATATATTACATCCATAATTTAATAATATCACAGCACATGCAATCTGTCAACCTTTTTATATAAAATAATTTCAAAAATATTTCTTGATGTTTGAAATCTCACCTCCGTTGCCTTCCCGCCATCACAACACCCCCCTAGCCGCCGTCCCCCACCCCTTCCCGTCATCCCGTGCTTGACACGGGATCTATGTATGATAGTACACAACCCCAATTAGGACTGCACTTCTCCAATTAGATCCCGTGTCAAGCACGGGATGACGGGAAGGGGTGGGGGATGACGGTGGGATAGTTCGGAATGACGGCTAGGGAGGTGGTGATGTAGGAAAATAAGGTGGCATGATGATGTAGATGGAGTTAAAATACTTTGCCCGCCTAGCCACACCAACAACCCTCCTCCAATGCGGAGTGGATAAATCCACTCCCTACAAAGGTAACAATTGCAATTCGCTGGAGGGTGAAAAACAAAGAGCCCTACCTCAAAACTAGGCGGGCTTTTATTTTAAGCCTTTATAACCCCGAGGGGCAAAAGCTCTACATCTACATCTACCAAATCTCTTTGGGCGTTTATAACTTCGTCTATATCTTTATATGCACTTGTGGCCTCATCTAAATCTCTTTTGCCTCTTAGGGCATGCACAATGCCTTTTTTGTTGAGTATCTCTATCTCTTTTTCAAGAGAGAGGGAGCGTTGTGCCTCTTTGCGACCCATTTTGCGGCCTGCACCGTGGCTGCAAGAGTTAAAGGAATCTGGGTTGCCCTTGCCTATCACAATATAAGATTTTGTACCTTGAGAGCCAGGTATAAGGCCTACCTCGCCCTTTTGGGCACTGGTAGCCCCCTTGCGATGCACCCATACCCTCTCGCCAAAATGCTCTTCCAAAGCGGCAAAGTTATGGTGCACGTCGTGGCGTTTAAGCTCTATGCCCTGCCCCATCGCATCTTCAAAGGCATTTACTATATAATCTGCCATTATCTTTCTATTATGCTTGGCAAAGCTTTGGCAGTAGGTCATATCCGCTATATAGCTTTTTGCTTCTTTGCTATTGATGTGGAGGTATGCAAGGCCTACCTTAGGGTGGTGGGCGTCTCCTGCGGCTATGTTAACGTCTTTTGCCACTTGGTTATAGTGGGTAGCCACCGTAGCCCCTATGTTGCGGCTGCCTGAATGTAGCATAAACCAAATGTGCCCGTCGCTGCCTTTTTGTATCTCTATAAAGTGGTTGCCCCCGCCTAAAGTGCCTACTTGATAGGTGGCCTTTTTATATTGCTGGGTAGAGATGATGGCGTCTTTTGGCGGTGGTGTAAGCTCTAAAGGTGTTTTTCTGTGGTTAAAGCCTAGGGGTATGTTTTTTCTTATTTTGCTTAGTATTTGCTTAATCTCCTCCGTGGTGATGGTGTTTAAGCGGGTTTTTACCGCAAGCACGCCGCAACCAATATCCATACCCACCGCATTGGGGATTATATGGTCTTTAGAGGCCAATATGCCGCCTATAGGCATGCCAAAGCCAAAGTGGGCGTCTGGCATAAGGGCTATGTGTTTAAAGGCGTGGGGCCACTTTGCTAGGTTTACCGCCTGCTCTAGGGCGGATTCCTCTATATCCTCACACCAGTTTTTTATCACCAAACCCTCAGTTTGGATTATTTTCATTTTAAATCACCTCAATCGTTTATTTTTTAGTCTAAAGTGTATTAGTTGCACATAATTAAATTCGCATAGTATACCACTTTTTCTCATCATCGGAGAGAAAGCCATA
>WQVB01000063.1 GCA_009781815.1 Defluviitaleaceae bacterium | reverse complement strand
AGCATCTAGCATCTAGCATCTAGCATCTAGCATCTGGCTAGAACTGCCGACATGGCTCAATTGGCAGAGCAGCTGACTTGTAATCAGCAGGTTTCCGGTTCGAGTCCGGATGTCGGCTTTGGGAAATACTAATTAATCCTCGGTGGCTCAATGGCAGAGCGTCCGGCTGTTAACCGGTAGGTTGTAGGTTCGAGTCCTACCCGGGGAGTTTTAAACCACTTACTTATGTAAGTGGTTTTTTGCTTCAAGAAACAAGAGATCAAATGAAAAATACCTGCCTATCTTAGAAGGGCAGGTATTTTTTAAAATTTCTCTAGTGATTTTTTACCGAGCTCTTATAAAAGTTTCAACGACTGTAAAGTATGATGATTCCCATGCTCCAAAGCGTCTTGTTAAAAAAAGAATGTCTCCTAGGAGCTCGAATTGCCATTCATGAGAGATGCCACTAGATTGAGATGTTAAAGTCAAAGTGTAATTATCAAGCACTTCCCATGTAAGTTTTATGGGTGAATATGGAGAGACAACTTCCATGGCAGTTCCGTCTTCATAAAATCGAAGATACGTGGGATTAGATTTTAGGCGTGGCGTATCGTCTCTATGGAGCTCAGAATTAATGAAAGTTAAACTCTCTATCATCTGCCAATTACCCTCCAAGCCTCTATCATTACCACAGCTAGACAAAACTAAAAGCATGATGGTAAATATTACAGTAAGGAAAGCTACGTTTTTTATAAATTTCATAATATCACCTTGCCCTCCTTAGGGTATAGTCTATCCAATCCAGCTCAGGATGGTAGAACCTAAGCCTTGAGCCTGATATGCGAAACTCACTTATTCCGCCTATCCCTCCACCACGAATTGCTACAACATTGCCATCGGCATGCCATGTAAAGTTTCTCCTTTCTTCGTTCCATCTTCCGTCCCAGCTGCTTATCCAGCGGTTTGTAACCGTTCCTCTACCGTCTGAAAGAAATTCAATACGAATGTGGTCGCTACTGCTGGTGTATTCCCATGCTCCCACCAAGCTCCTGTTGCCAAAGACAACAAAGAGTAATATGACAACAACGATAATGCCCAGCCCTGCAGCTCCAAAGATTATAAAACGCTTTTTCATGAAGCCCTCCTCATTGCATTTTATATCATTATACTGCGGGGGGGGGGTAAGTCAAGCATTTTCTAATAATTTTTGGTGGTGTCAGGGTGGAGAGTACAGCTATTAACGGGCAGGATGGAGGCTTATATCCTGCTTAGGGAGTTGAAAACCACTTATTTGTATAAGTGGTTTTTTATTTTGCAACGAATATTTTGCTTCTAGTGCCGAAATGTTTGGTTATTTTTATATAAAATAATTTCCATATTATGCTTGACATAGCAATAGATTCATGATATAATCATACATAACAGTAATATAAAAGCATTTATAACAAAAATATATTCTATATCTCATATAATCCAAATTACAAAGGCAAAGGAGATTAAACAATGAAAAAGATGCTTTTTGAAAGACAAAGCGAAGGCTTTGATTTGAAGTATTTTATGACAGAGCAAGAGATGATAAGTGAGGAAGGCACGGAAAACATTTATGGCATTATTGTAGAAATGTTTGAAGAAGGCCTATTAAAAGAAAGGGAAGATACGGGCTTTATAACCCGTGATTTAGCCTATATTGAAAGTCTTATAGAAACTTTGGCAAACAACACTACTCCGCCTTCGGCAGTATCCGAGATTGTGGATGAGATTTTAGATTGTTCGAGAGTATAACATATCAGGACATGTTTATGCTAACGCCCACGCACCTTTGCGGCTGATATTTTCGTCAGCTTTATGAGATACTTCCTCATGTGCCTTTAGGCACACTTCGTCAGCATCTCATAAAGCTGACGAGGCAGCAACGTGTCAAACTCGCAAATCTGCATGAACTTATAGCATGCACACGTCCTAAATAAAACAAGCCTGCTGATACATTTTGGCGGGCTTGTTTTATTTGCTTTTAAGGCGTTTTTATGTTATAATGGTCTGCAGATTTTATTATTAGAAAATATTATAGGTGATTAGACATGTTTGTTGATAAGGTTAAAATAAAAATAGCTGGCGGCGATGGAGGCAGTGGTTTTGTCTCTTTTCACCGTGCTAAATATGTGTTAAACGGCGGGCCTGACGGTGGCGACGGAGGGCGAGGGGGAGCTATTATTTTTGAGGCTTGCCCCAATATGGCTACTTTGCTTGATTTTCGCTATAAACGCAGCTTTATTGCCCAGCCAGGCGAAAGCGGCAAGAAGAACAACCGCACGGGCAAATCTGCCGAGGATGTGGTGATTAAAGTTCCTGTGGGTACCATTGTGCGTGAGGTTGAAACCGATCTTGTTATGCTGGATTTGAAAGAAGCGGGGGAGAGGCGAGTGCTTATAAAAGGCGGGCGAGGCGGGCGAGGCAACCAGCATTTTGCAACGGCTGCAAGGCAGGCTCCTCGCTATGCTGAGAGGGGTCGCTCTTCAAAATCTTACGAGGTGGTGCTGGAGCTTAAAACCCTTGCAGATGTGGGGCTGGTGGGCATGCCTAATGTGGGCAAATCTACCATACTTTCCATGGTTACAAATGCTAACCCTAAAATTGCAAACTATCACTTTACCACATTGTCGCCTAATTTAGGGGTTGTTCGCAATGCTAAGGGGCAAGATTTTGTGTTGGCAGATATACCTGGCTTGGTTGAAGGGGCTAGCGAGGGTGTTGGCCTTGGTATTGACTTTTTGCGGCATGTAGAGCGTTGCAAGGTTTTCATCCATGTAACGGATGCTAGCGGCATGGAGGGGACGAGCCCAGTTGATGCTATCAACATTATAAACAAAGAGATTTTTGGGTATGATGAGGGGCTTAGAAACCGCCCGCAGATTGTGGCTGCAAATAAGATGGACGTGCTGCCAGAAGCAGCTGAGAACCTGCCAGCTATTAAGAAATTGTGCAAAGAAAATAATTGGCAGCTGTTTGAAGTGTCTGCTGCCAGCAACCAAGGGCTTGATGGTTTGATGGAGGCTGCCTTTGAGATTTTAGAGGATATTCCTGATGCACCTATAGCTTTTGAAGAGGATTATGTGGAAAGAGAACCTGACCACGACAATGCACCATTTACCGTAACGGCTATTGAAGATGACTATTTTGTTGTTGAGGGCGTTGGGGTTGAAAAGATGGTGGGCTATACCAACCTTGAGACAGAGAAGGGCAATGCCTTCTTCCAGAAGTATCTTAAAGACAAGGGTATTGTTGCTAAGCTTGAAGAAATGGGCATTGAAGAGGGGCATACCGTGCGTATTTATGATTTGGAGTTTGAATATTTTAAATAAGATGCTTAGCGACATCAAGATCATTGACGCCTATTCAACAATCGCTAAAAAAGAAATTTCTTTGGGAGAGTATACCAGGCATGATTTCGGACACGTTAAGCGTGTGATGAACAATTGCGAAAAAATCGCACAATTGCTAAGGTTTAACCATGAGGATGCGGAGGCTATAAAAATTGCCGCATTGTTGCATGATATAGGTTGTTTAAGCGGAGGTAAAGACGGGCATGCTGAGCGAAGTGCTGAGTGGGCGAGTGTGTACCTGCAAGATAAGGGCTTGTCTCAAGCGCAAATCGCAAAAATAATCATCGCTATTAGTGAGCATAGCGGCAGGGCAGAAAGCGTCTATGGGAAGATATTAGTTTTTGCCGATAAAATTGACATTACCGCAGAAAGATTATTACCTAACGGCTTGCTGATTGCTGGCAATAGGCAATATGGGCATATTAAGGCGGTGGATTTTACTATCCAAAACCAAACTCTAAAAGTCAATTTTATTTCAGATGGCAAAATAGATATAATCGAAATGAATGAATATTACTTTACCAAGAAAGTTTATCAAAGTATAGCTGATTTGTCTCTTTGTTTTGGGTTGAGCTATAAAATCATGATTGATGGGGCAGAATTATACCTGTAGCGAAACCATCCCCTCCATGTCATCCTGAGCTTGACTCAGGATCTATGTATGATAGTGTATACCTTGATTAGGACTGCCCTGCTCCAATTAGATCCTGAGTCAAGCTCAGGATGACGACTTAGGAGGGCTGAAGAGGTGTTTCGCTACAAGTCTATTGAGTGATAGGCATTGGAGGGGAAAGGAATATTAGCTATGAATCCATATAGAATATCAACTTTGATTATCATAGCACACAGCATTATAGAGATAGTCGGGTTCTTTTTATGGGATATGCCAATTAGTAATTGGATATGGCTGATATGGGGAGTGTTTAGGCTGGTTGGTGCTATCGGCATGGACAAGAGCCTTGCTTGGGGTATAGGTGTTTCTATATGCAACAGCATTGTTTCCGTGGTTTTTATGATGGTTTTATTGCCACGTTTCATGCTCCCTTATAGTATTTATGGAGTGCTGGCTGGCATTGCGTTGGTTTTGATGTTTGTACAATATGTTTTGTATTATAGCAAAAGATAGCAAAATTATGAGAATTGAAGAGGAAAATAAAATGTTAAATAGCAAAGATAGAGCCACCCTAAGGGGCATGGCAAACAAATTAACACCTATATTTCACCTAGGTAAGCAAGGTGTTGTGCCTGAGATGGTGGCAGGTATTAGAGAAGCGTTGGAAAAAAGAGAGTTAATAAAAATCGACCTTTTAGAAAATTGTGAGCTAGATGTTAGAGAGGCTGCCGAGATTGTAAGCTCTCGCACTGGTTCTGAGGTGGTGCAGGTTATAGGTCGCAAGATTGTTTTGTATAAAAAATCCACCACGAAAAAAGAGGGAGTTTTAGATAAATAAATAGATATATAAATTGGTAAAATTGATATAATACTCTTACACAATTGGGAGTGAACAAATAGCGTCCATCTCGTCATTAGACCCATAGCAAAACAAAACACAACTTTACTAACCCACCCTGTAGGGAAGGGATTTATCCTTTCCGTTATCATTTGAGTAGGGTTATTATCATGGTTAAGATAAACAATTGCGGAATGGATGAATCCATTCCCTACAGGGTGGGTTGTATATTGGGTTTGTTTCGTTAGAAGTCTATTGCGGGATTGTTGTGCAGCCCCTCCCTTCCTGATATAATTCAGGGAGGGAGGGGATCCTGAATTAAGCCTTGCAAAGGGTTCAGGATGACGACGGACGTAACTATACACCCCCCTGCAATTAAAATCCTTAGATTTTTAGCAAGGTTTTAATTGCGTAAGAGTATACAAGCTTTTGAGGGAGGAAACAAAATATGAGCAAAATCCATGAAAATCGCAATGAGATGAAATGCCCAAACTTTTCAAGAGGGATGAGAAAGACCGACCAGCAGCTAGGCCTGCCTCACCCACCTCACGGAAAGACCCCTAAAGGCAAGGTTATAACCCTGCCTGCTTTTGATGCTGTGGTGATAAACGATAGCTACACCAACCTGCTTGACACCCGCCGCACCTCACGTGTTTTTGATGAGGATGTAGCCCTTACCCAAGCTCAGCTGGCTTATATGCTTTACACAGCCTTTGGCATGCAAGCATATGCAGGCAAGGGAGATGTTGCAAGCCTTCGCCCTGCACCTAGCGGAGGGGCACGCCACCCTTTTGAGCTATATGTGGCGGTGCAAAATGTAGAGGGGCTTGAGCCTGGCATATACCTCTACCTACCTGTAGAAAACATTGGAAAAAAGGTTGTAGCTATAGAATATGTAGCTGAGATGAAAAAATTTAAAGACACCATAAGCTCTATGCTGGCAGACCAAGCATGGTCAAAAACCGCCCCTGCAACCATGTTTGTTAGCTGTGTGCCATATAAGGCGGAGTGGAGATATGGCGAGATGGCTCACCGTGTTATGCTTATAGACCTTGGCCACTTGGGGCAAAATGTGATGCTTTCTGCATGTGCTTTAGGCTTAAGCTCTTGCTGTGTAGCAGCTTTTGATCAAAACCTTTGTGATGAGATAATTGGCCTTGATGGTGTGGATGAGTTTGTAGTATATGCCATACCTTTTGGGAAAGCTAAGGATAAATAAATATTAAATTTATGTGAAAGTAAAAATCATCTAGCGTAACCTATTGCTTGTAACGTAGCGTTATATGCTATTGTCAAAGCATAAGGGAGGTGAATCTATGTCAAAATACACAACGGGAGAGATGGCAAAGCTGTGCGGGGTTACAGTGCGAACGGTGCAGTTTTATGACACCAAGGGCGTGTTGCACCCGTCAGATTTGACGGAAGGTGGTAGGCGGCTGTATACGGATGAAGATTTGACCAAGCTGCAACTTATATGCACATTAAAGGGCATTGGGTTGTCTTTAGATTTGATAAAGGGCATTTTAGAAAGCGAGACGCCGAATAAGGTGCTTGCATTGCTGCTTGATGAGCAGGTCAAACTTTTGGGTGGCGAAATAGACCAAAGGCAAAAGCAGCTTGAGGTAATCCACGCTATTAAAGAAAATCTACAAGATGACCATGCGGCCACCCCTATAAAATCAATAATTGGCATAGAGACCATGATGGAAAAAAGCAAAAAAGTAAAGAAAAAATTTAGAAAATTGATAGTGTGGGCATCCATTATATCAATACCACAATACTCTTTGCTAGCATGGTGGATAGCTGGCGGGCCTTGGTGGCCTTTTGTAATAGGCTTTATCTGCACTATACCAGTGGCCTTGCTTTTGGCTAGGTATCACTTTAAAGATGCGGCATTTATTTGTGCTGAGTGCAACGGTGTGTTTAAGCCAGCACCTGGAAAAGTTTTAGGCACTAGCGGCACTATCAAAGCTAGATGGCTTACATGTACAAAGTGTGGTCATGCTGGGTATTGTGTAGAGACTATTGCTGATGAAGAGGTTGTGTAGATTAAAACACCCTTATTTTAAGGGTGTTTTTTTGTTCGTTTCGTATATTCGTCATTAGACCTATAGCGAAACGCCTCTCGCTCCCCTAAGTCGTCATCCCGTGCTTGACACGGGATCTAATTGGAGAAAGGTAACCCCAATTAAGGTATGTACTAGCCCACATAGATCCTGAGTCAAGCTCAGGATGACGACTTAGATGGGGCAGTTT
>WQVB01000062.1 GCA_009781815.1 Defluviitaleaceae bacterium | reverse complement strand
TAATGTATCGGGAATGGATTTATGCGTTCCGCATTGCCTTGCTGAAGGATTATTGGTAATATCCCAAATCATTCGGAATGGATAAATCCATTCCCTACAGGGTTGGGTTGCGTCTTGGATTTGTTTCGTTAGAAGTCTATTGCGTCCCTTGCTAAGGGCTCGCAATGACGAATAGGATATTATGAACAAATAAAAACCCCCTTCTGTATGAGAGGGGATTTTATGTTGAAACTAAGTTATGATGTACTTCTGCGACGGTCTCTGTCAAACACTCTGAAAAAGCTTAAGCTGTAAAGACCAGCTAAACCTATAAGAGAATAGACGATGCGAGAACCCCAAGAAGACATGCCGCCAAAAATAGCCGCTATAAGGTCAAATTGAAAAAAACCAACAAGACCCCAGTTGATAGCTCCTATTACTATAAGCGTTAGGCAAGTCCAATTTAAAAATCTATTTTCCAAAAGTTTTCCCTCCTTGTTTTGTTTGCTCCACCAGCCAAAATAAGCTTTGTTTGGTGGAGCAAGATATTCTCTATTATATTGTGCCAAGAAGGGGGATTTTTATTTTGACATATTCCGCCATAAAACCTGCTACATTATACGCATGGTTTTTAAAAAGGCTTTATATTTGTTTCTTTCGCCTTCAGGCAAGGTGCTTAGACATTCTTCCAAAATAGCTTCTTTTTCTTCAGGGGTAAAGCTTTTACCCTCTGGCAGCCTTTTTTTAAATTCGCTTAGTAAGGGGATAATCTCATTTATGCTCTTACCTTTTATTCTATCCAAAAACTCTGAAAGTAAAGCGGTGTTTTCTGTGCCTAAAATTTCTATAGTTTTTTGGTTCATTTTTTCTCTCCTCCTAAGAATTAGACAAAAGCTCTTGCATCTCTAAAACTTGCAACATGCCCTGCATAGATTTTTGTGCATCTTGGTTCATATGGGGCATCAAATCTGCCACCAAAGTTTTTTTGCATATGTTTTGGCTGCTTATAGCTCTCTCATCAATATTTTCGTAGTAGTTTAAAATATCCTTTATCTCCATCAATTTTATCATCATGGCCATTTTCTTTTGATTTTGTATATCCATATGAGGCAACATGGCCAAAACCGCATTGCGACGGGGGTTTTCAAAGATTTTTTTAATATCCATTTTAATATCTCCCGCAAAATAGGTTGCTGACAAAATACACCCTACCCCTGTAGGCCTGATGGCGGAGAGTGGTCATTGTCTGCTCCTAAAGAATAATAGACTATTTACAATATATTCTGAAAATGATAAAATAGACACCAAGGATTTAAAAGCGAGGAGGAGATTTTTTGGAAAAACAAAAGCGTATTGCAGCTATACATGATATATCTTGCGTTGGGCGATGCTCTTTAACCGTTGTTTTGCCCATCCTTTCTGCTGCGGGGGTAGACTGCGGCATAATGCCTACGGCAGTACTTTCTACCCACACAGGCGGCTTTGAGGGCTTTACTTATAGAGATTTAACTGAAGATTTAAAGCCCATATCAGCCCATTGGCGAAGCCTTAATCTATCTTTTGATGCTTTGTATAGCGGCTTTTTAGGCAGCTTTGAGCAGATAGACATTGTGGGGGAGATTTTTGACACATACAAAAAAGATGGCAACATCATCCTAGTAGACCCTGTGATGGCTGATGAGGGCAAGCTTTACTCCATATATTCGCAAGAAATGGCACAGGGCATGGCAAAGCTTTGCAGCAAGGCAGACATCATCATTCCTAATATAACCGAAGCCTGCTTTATGACAGGGCATGATTATAAACACGGGCCATATGATAAAGATTACATTGAGCAACTGCTAGAAAAGCTAGCTACCCTAGGCCCTAAGCAAATTGTGCTTACAGGTGTGCATTTTGATGATGAGCAGATAGGTGCAGCCATATGGAGTGAAGGTGCGGTGGATTATGTGTTTGCACCCCGTATAGAGGGGCATTTTCACGGCACAGGTGATGTTTTTGGCTCTATCCTCTTGGCGTCGCTTTTAAATGGCAAAAATTTAAAAGAAGCAGCCCAAATAGCTTGTGGTTTTGTTAACAAATCTATCCAAATTACCATAAATCTGAAGCAAGAAAGGCGTTATGGTGTTGCTTTTGAAATGGCTCTACCATATCTCATAGCAGAATTAACCAAAAGCTCGCTTTAAACGGCGGGTTTTTATTTTGTTTTGTCGAAAAATCGGCTTTATCAAAAAAACACTTGACTACAAAATAATCGTATAGTACAATGTGTTTAGATTATTCTTTATATGAATTATAAATATTTTCTCATAAATGCATTGTCATTACATCATCATACGCTTTATGCGAAGCCCTCTAGCCCACACTCTCACTTTATCGGCTAATAATCTTGTTATGATATACCCCACCCCCGTATATTGGCTTAACAACAATTTTTTCATAGTATCTTTTTTTGCAAAATTATTTTTGAATAAATAAAATATATTTTAAAATAAAAAATGAAAAGAGGTAACAAAATGAAAAGCATGATTTGTGAAACAGAAGAGCGAGATTTTACCCTAAAGTATTTTAAGGGCAAGGTAGAGGGAGAAGATGGAGAAACATTCTACGAAATTATCGTAGAAAAGTTTATAGGAGGCGTTTTAAAAGACGTTATAGGCACAGGCCCCATAACAGAAAGTGAAAGCCAAGTTGAAAGCGTAATAGAAATTTTGGCAAGAAACACCGTAACCCCTCTCACGCTGTTAGAAATTGTTGACGACATGCTAAACTCAACTCCAGCACATTCTTAATAATACACAAGCCCTCACGGTATGCCGTGGGGGCTTGTTGTTTGGGTGGTTTTTTGCTATAATGTGCTTATAGTGAAATTAAAAAGCATCAAACCACCCCTACTCATCATCCTGAACACCACCCTCCCATCATCCCGCACCACCCTCCCATCATCCCGCACCCTCCTACCGTCATCCCGTGCTTGACACGGGATCTATGCATGATAGTAGACAACCCCAATTAAGACTGCCCTATTCCAATTAGATCCCGTGTCAAGCACGGGATGACGGTAGGGGGTGCGGGATGATGGTATGAGATGGTTTTGTTACGAGTCTATTGCGGGTCAAATTAAAGACACAAGGGTCTGGCTTGCCGATTACTTAAGCTCGTCATTGCGGGCTTGATCCGCAATCTCACTTATACTAATTGCTAAAGAGCAGCAATTGAAGGCCTAGAGATTGCGGGTCAAGTCTCACCCGAAGAGCAGGGCTCGACCAAGGGCCCGCAATGACGAAAGGAGACTTTCAATTCTGAAGATAAGTATCACTCAAAATGGCAAATAAGGTTCACGGGAGCTTAAGATGGCATAATCAAGGCGGTTTATCCGCTCCACCGTAACACCTATACCCCTAGGAGATGATATATTGACAAACTATTTTCTTCCACAATATTTTAGCCGCATATGGTGGATCTCTCCATGGTCGCTGTTGCCTATATGGTTATATATAGCCATAGGTATAATTGTATGCTTTGTGGCGTTTTGTCGCAATTACAAAGAAGGCAAAAAAGATAAAAAGTTAAAGGTAGAGATAGCAACCACCATTGTGTGGCTTGCTGCTTTTGGCATTTTCTCATCTTTTAGCTCCTTGTACAACCTACCTTTTGTCTTAAGGTCGGTTGTGTTTTGGTGCTTTATAGTCTTCTTCATCATCTTTCAACTTTTTTATATGAATAGAAAAAAAGCCCTAAAAGACGCTCTAGCAGAAGCACATAGGAGCATTTTAAGGGCTTTTAAGTGGCACGGGCCTTTTGTTTTTATATTAATGGCGATAGGCATAGCTGCAGTTATAGCCGTCATCATATTTTTTATTTGGTTTTTAACCCTCGGCTAATCTTCATCAAGCTTAAGCACGCTCATAAAGGCAGATTGAGGCAACTCAACTTTACCAAATTGACGCATCTTCTTCTTACCTTCTTTTTGCTTTTCCAAAAGCTTTTTCTTACGGGTTATATCACCGCCATAACACTTTGCAGTTACGTCTTTACGAAGGGCTGAAACTGTTTCACGTGCAACAATCTTAGCACCTATGGCAGCCTGTATAGGTATGGCAAATTGATGCCTTGATATTTCTTTTTTCAACTTTTCAACTATTTTGCGGCCTCTCTCCTGGGCTGTGTCTTTATGGACTATAAAAGACAAGGCATCCACAATCTCATGATGGATGAAGGTGTCAAGCTTAACCAAATTAGAATCTTGATAGCCAATCAACTCATAGTCAAAAGAAGCATAACCACGTGAGCGTGATTTTAAAGCGTCAAAAAAGTCATATATAATCTCATTTAGGGGCATTTCGTAGGTTAGCTTTGCACGCTCTGCCTCAATATATGTCATGGTTATAAACGTGCCACGACGGGCTTGGCAAATCTCCATTATCTGCCCTACATACTCGGTAGGGAGGATGATATCAGCCTTTACCATAGGCTCTTCCGTCCTCAAAATTTTGGAAACTTCAGGAAAGTCTGCTGGGTTTGACACTTCTTTCATTGTGCCGTCAGTCATGTGTATTTTGTATATAACGCTTGGGGCTGTGCATATTAGGTCAAGGTCATACTCTCGCTCAAGCCTTTCTTGGATGATTTCAAGATGCAAAAGCCCTAAAAAGCCGCAGTTAAAGCCAAAGCCAAGGGCGATAGACGTTACAGGCTCATAAGATAGGGATGCGTCGTTTAACACCAGCTTGTCAAGGGCATCACGCAGCTCGTGATAGTTTGTTCTATCTGTGGGGAAAAGGGCGGAATATACCATAGATTGTGGCGGCTTGTAGCCTTTAAAAGCCTTATCGGTTGGGTTTGCCACATGGGTAACTGTATCTCCTGGCAGGGTGTCTCGCACGTTTTTGATGTGGGCTGTAAAATACCCAACCTCCCCAGCAGAGAGCTGGTCTGTTGGCATAAACTTACCTGGTGCTAAAAAGCCAACCTCAACTACCCCATAGTCTTTCTCGGTGCCTATAAAGCGTATCTCATCGCCTTTTTTAAGCACCCCGTCTGCCACACGCACAAAAACAATAACCCCTCTATAAGCATCAAAAAGAGAGTCGAATATTAACGCACGCAGGGGGGCGTTTATATCGCCAGATGGTGCAGGCACATCTTCTATTATCTTTTCAAACACACCCTCTATATTAAGGCCAGTTTTGGCGGATATGCGTGGTGCGTCTTCAGCCACAATGCCTATAATGTCTTCAACCTGTTTTATAACCCGCTCAGGGTCTGCCGCAGGCAGGTCTATTTTGTTTATAACGGGCACTATCTCTAGGTTTTCTTCAATGGCAAGGTAGACGTTTGCAAGGGTTTGGGCTTCAACCCCTTGGGCGGCATCCACCACCAAGATAGCCCCCTCACAAGCGGCTAAAGAGCGGCTAACCTCATAGTTAAAATCCACATGGCCTGGGGTGTCTATTAGGTTTAAAACATACTCTTGCCCATCTTTAGCCTTATAAACAAGGCGAACGGCCTGAGCCTTTATGGTGATGCCTCTCTCCCGTTCTAAATCCATATTATCTAAAACTTGAGACTGCATTTCACGCTCGGTTAACAAGCCCGAATTTTGGATAAGCCTATCCGCCAATGTGCTTTTGCCGTGGTCTATATGGGCTATGATGGAGAAGTTGCGTATATTTTTCATGTTTGTCCTCACTAAAATGGCAATATGTTTGTTTCAATTGTTCTCGCTTATGATTTTATCAACATACTCAAGAAGTAAAGGTATATCATTTTTGCATGACTTCCATATAGCATTAAAGCTAACACCGTCATAATCATGCCCTAGCACATTCCTGAACCTATATGCTGCACCCCACGCAAAATCAGGGTACTTGCTCTTTATTTCATCACTTAGCTTATGTGAATGTTCGCCTATCTGGAACAATCTAAATGCACATACATCTCTTGCATCAACACCATCTATAGACTTAAATTGGTCTAAGGTGATGTTTTCGATAGTTTTTTGAATGTTGATGCAATGCATCCTTATTTTTTGTATTCTTTCTAAATCAGCTTCTTTCATACAAAAGAACACCGTCCCTTTTTATTTCAAGGTCAATTTTTCCGCCTGGGATAATATCATCAGCATATAAAAAATCAACATTTTTGCCTAATTTGATAATTACCTTGTCTGCTATGTCGCAAAAGCTTAAGATAGACATTTCATCATCAACCAAAGCGGCTATATCGATGTCGCTTTCATCGGTAGCATCGCCCTTTGCGTAAGATCCAAATAATGTTGCTCTTATAACACCTTTTTCTTCAAAAATGGGATGGAGCTTCTCCTTGATTTCATCGATGGTATATGTCATAACTGCAACCTCCTTATCTACATCTTCTTAGGGGCTTTTATCCCTAAAATCCCCAATGCGGATGCTAAAACATCCTTCACACAATGGGTTAAATACAGGCGTGCTTTTTTCAAGCCTTCATCAGCTTTAAAGCAGGGTTGTTGTGCCGCATTATAATAAGATTAACGCCTTTGCGAGCAGTTTCTGAGGGTCTCTATTGCATCTTGCCTTTAATCATATCTATCCATTGTTGAAGGCGTTCATCAAGTTTCGCTGCCGCCATTAAGTTGCACAATTCGCACCGCTAAGGATGGAAATAACGCCACTAATGCTTATGCTGTAGTGCTATCTAGCACCAGATTTTCACCAACATAGGATATGCAATCATGGTGATCCAAACTAATGAGCCAATCATATTTTTTCGATACAATATAAAAATCGCCCCATAAAGTTGACTCATTTAATACGGTTATCAGTTCTTGGATTTGTGCTTCGTATAGCCAATACTTGTTATATCCCACTTTTTCAAAAAGGGCGTATACAAAGGTATCAGATACAGGAATAATATCGGGCAATTCTTTCATCCAAGAATTCCAATCTTTCATGGCTATAAATGTGCATTTTAGTTCTGATCGATAACGCCCCAAATTTGCCCAATGTATGCCATCCGAATGTTTTGACTTTTGAATGAACTTTGCTTCAATTTTCTTTATTATTTGTTGGTATGATTGCTTAGAAACCTCAAAAAAATGATTCCTGTCAATTTGATGTTCCTTAACCGTTTTCTCTATTTCATACCTTTGAC
>WQVB01000061.1 GCA_009781815.1 Defluviitaleaceae bacterium | reverse complement strand
TCTATTGAATGTCGTATAAATGCGTCGACCACGGGGTTGATTGAATATATGTTTTTGCCTGCAGGGTGCCTTGGCGTGCGTGTGGATTCTGGCATATATGCAGGGTATACAATGCCGCCTTTCTATGACTCTATGGTGGCTAAGGTTATCACCCATGGTAAGGATAGGGCGGAGGCTATTGCCAAGATGAAGAGGGCTTTGGATGAGCTTGTGATTGATGGCATTGAAACTAATATTGATACGCAATTTATCATTCTTGATAATGAAGATTTCTTGAATGGTGATTATCATACTAAAACTCTTGAGAAGCTTTTGGGATTAGTATAAAAACTACCTCACCCCTGGCCTGACGGCCTTTCCCCTCTCAGGGAGAGGGGCTTGAGTTGTCCAATAGATTGGAGCTGATTATTCTTGTCGTTAGAATATAATAAAGACTTAATCCCTCAGGCTCGTGAAGAGCGAAAGGATATGAGTAGGGCTCAAAAACATCTTTGGTATGATTTTTTGGCAAAATATCAACCAAGATGGCAAAGAAAAAAGACCATTGGTAAACTATATTGTTGATTTCTTTTGCCATCAGGCAAAGCTCGTCATTGAAGTTGACAAGACAAAGCTTGATGCCGAGAGGCATCGTTGTTTAACGGAAGATTATGGCTTAAGAGTTTTGTATATTAATAGTTTTGATATTATGAAAAACTTTCACCTTGTGTGTGGAGAGATACAGCGGATGGTTTTGGGTGCTTAGCCCCTCTCAGGGAGAGGGGTGCCCGTTAGGGCGGGGTGAGGGATCACTTGATAAAGAGAAAGGGGGTTGTGCCTCGTGAAGATTTTTAAGCGTAAGCAATATACAACTTTAACACAAAGCCATAACCCGCAGGGTGCTTCTATACCTGATGGGATGTGGGTAAAGTGTAACAAATGTGCCAAGGTTATATATAACAAAGAATTGGGGGATTTTAAGATTTGTCCAGGCTGTGGGGCACATTTTCGCATTTCTGCCCCTGATATGATAGGCAATGTGGTGGATGAAGGCAGCTTTGCGACTTTTAATGACCACATGACGCCTGATAACCCAATTGATTACCCTGATTATGAGGCGAAGATTAAAAAGCTTGGAGAGACCCTTGATATTAAAGAGGCAGTTGTTACTGGTCGAGGTAAAATCCACGGGGTGGACACTATCATATGTGCTATGGACAGCCGCTTTATAATGGGGTCTATGGGGTCTGTTGTGGGTGAAAAAATCACCCAGGCTTTTGAGATGGCTTTAAAGAAAAAGCTGCCAATCATTGTTTTTTCTGCCTCGGGAGGGGCTAGGATGCAAGAGGGCATTGTATCTTTAATGCAAATGGCTAAGATTTCGGCGGCGGCGAAGCGTCATTCGGATGCTGGGCTTTTTTATATATCTATCATCACCGACCCTACAACTGGCGGCGTTACAGCTAGCTTTGCTATGCAGGGAGATGTTATTTTGGCGGAGCCTGGGGCTTTAATAGGTTTTGCTGGCAGGCGGGTTATAGAACAAACCATCAAGCAAAAGCTGCCAGACAGCTTTCAATCAGCTGAGTTTGTGTTGGAGCATGGCTTTATCGACAAAATAGTGCCTAGAAACCGCATGAGGGAGAATCTAGGGCGTATTTTGAATCTGCATACTAAACAAGACAAATATTCAGAAACGCCAGCTTTTGTGCCTTATAAAGGAAGCTCAGATATTGACCCTTACGAAGCGGTGCAAATCGCTAGAAAAATAACTAGACCTACAGGCCGTGATGTTATAAATTATCTTTTTGATGATTTTGTTGAATTTCACGGGGATAGGAACTTTAGGGATGACCAAGCCATTGTTGGCGGTGTTGGATATCTAAACGGCAAGGCTGTAACGGTTATTGCTACCCAAAAGGGCAAAAACCTTGAAGAAAACATGGTTTGCAACTTTGGGCAACCTCACCCTGAGGGGTATCGCAAAGCTTTACGCTTGATGCAGCAGGCTGAGAAGTTTGGCAGGCCTATCCTCACCCTTATTAATACATCTGGTGCTTACCCAGCCCAAGGTGCGGAAGAGAGAGGGCAGGGCTGTGCTATTGCTCAAAACCTTATGAAGATGGCTGGGTTTACCGTGCCTATTATCGCCGTTATTGTAGGCGAGGGGGGCAGTGGTGGTGCATTGGCTTTAGCCGTTGCTGACCGAGTGTTTATGTTTGAACATTCAATGTATTCTATCTTGTCTCCTGAAGGGTTTGCTAGCATACTTTGGAAGGATGGCAAGCGGGCTAAAGAAGCTGCAGGTGTGATGAAACTGCGACCTGTGGATTTGCTTGAGCTTGGTATTATAGAGGGTATTGTGCCCGAGGTTGAGGAAGGCTTTGATAAGGATATCGCCTTTTCTTTAGACTATCTGAAAGACCTTGTTATTAATGAATTTGCTGGCCTTGAAGACTTAAAGGCTAAGGAGCTTTTGGACGATAGATATAATAGATTTAGAAAGTTTGGAAAATATTAAAGTTATGGGCGTTGGGCTGTCGCCGATGGACAGCCCAACGCCCCCATTACCACCCATCAAAACTCTACCAGTTTTGGTGGGTGGTAATGGGGTAATTACATTTTTAGGAGAAAACGAGAGATGACTATAAAAGAATATCAAGAGAAAAAAGACAAAATAGAGGCTTTTATAAACTCTAAAGAATATCGCCCTATGATGCAAAAGGACATGGTGGTGCTTCTTACTGTGCCTAAAGAGCAACAAGGGGCTTTAACGAGGATTTTGGCGGAGCTAGTGTCTGAGGGCAAGATAATCCAAACAAAAAAGGGTAAATATCAGTCTACAGAGGGCTTAAACCTCGTATCAGGGGTGTTTTCTAAAACTCAAAAGGGGTATGGTTTTGTTATTTGCCAAAGGGATGACAAAGCCGAGAAGAAAGACATCTACATCCCCATTGATGCTACCAAAACCGCCATGAATAAAGATTTGGTGCTGGCAAAGATAGTTGAAGATGCTAAGCCTAACCCTATTGGGGAGATTGTGTCTATATTAAAAAGACACAAAACCCATTTTGTAGGCACTTTTGAAGAGGGGCTTGAGGGCCCTGGGGTTATACCTGATGATAGGCGTTTGGGCGGTGTTGTCCTCATCCCTTGGAAAGATGCTATGGAGGCTATCGAGGGGCAAAAGGTCAAAGTCGTTATCGACAGTTATGGAGATAAGGGCATTGAAGAGGCACGGATTGTTCAAATATTAGGCAACAATGCCGAGATCGGCATGGATGTGCTGTCTATGGTGATTGAGCATGATATCCCCTACGAGTTTCCTGATGGGGTGATTGCTCAAGCTGCTGCTGTGCCTCATATGGTTTCTGAAAAAGATATAGAAGGCAGGCGTGATTTTAGGAGCTTACCCACCGTAACTATTGATGGTGAAGACACAAAGGATATTGATGATGCGGTCTCTTTAGAAAGGCTTGATTGTGGCGGCTTGCGGCTTTATGTGCATATAGCTGATGTGAGCTATTATGTGCCTTTTGGCACCCCTTTATGGAAAGAGGCACAAAAGCGGGCTACTAGCGTGTATCTGGCAGATAGGGTGATACCTATGCTGCCTGAGGCTTTGTCTAACGGCATATGCTCTCTTAACCCTCAGGTGGATAGGCTAGCACTTACTTGTATTATTGATTTTGACGCCAACAACAATATTAAAGGCCACGAAATATGCAAAACCGTGATAAATTCTAACCATGCTATTAGCTATGATGTGCTTGATGATATATTGCAAGACGAGACAAGCCCTAATAGAGCTGTTTTTGGTGATTTTATAGATATGCTTGAGGGTATGAGAGGCTTGGCTGATGCTTTAAGTAAAGAGAGGATTGTTAAGGGCTCTCTTGATTTTGAGTTCCCTGAATGTAAGCTTGTTGTGGGGGCTGATGGCAAGGTTATTGATGTGTTGCGTAAAGAAAGAAGCGTGGCTACCAGCATTATAGAGGAGTTTATGATATGTGCTAACGAGGCAGTTTCCACCGAATATTTTTGGCTTGATTTGCCTTTTGTGTATCGTGTGCATGAAAAGCCAGCGCCTGATAAACTTGAGGCTTTGGTAGCTTCTTTAGGGTTTTTGGGGATGAGTTTGAAAAAGGGCGGCAAGGGGAGTGTTAAAAACCTTCAGCAGATTATTAAAAAATCAAAAACATTGCCGCAGGGGGCGGCGGTATCTAAGCTTGTGTTGCGAAGCTTAAAACAGGCTAGATATTACCCTCAAGCTTTGGGGCATTTTGGGTTGGCTTTGGAATATTATAGCCATTTTACGTCGCCTATACGTCGCTTTCCTGATTTACTTATACACCATATCATCTCGGCTAATATTGAAGGAAGGCTTTTTGAAGGGCATATAGAGCTGCTTAGAGAGGGGCTTGGCGATGTTTGTCAGCATGCTTCTGAAAACGAGAGGCGGGCAGACGAATGTGCTAAAGAGGTGGAAAAGCTCAAGAAAGTTGAGTTTATGAAAGATAAAGTTGGAGAGGTGTATGAGGGGGTTATCTCTCATGCTAACCCTAATGGGTTTTATGTGGAGCTGGAGAACACTATTGAGGGCGTTGTAACCGTTAGCGACCTTAAAGATGACTATTATGAGTTTGACCCTCATCGCTATTCTTTTGTGGGGCGGAGGCGAGGTAGGAGCTTTAATTTAGGGGACAAGGTAACGATTAAGGTTGCGGATGCTAATATTGATATGAGGCGGATAGAGTTTGAGATTGTGGAAGGTTAGAGATCTACAAGCTGACTGCCTCACCCCGCCCTGACGGGCACCCCTCTCGGGGAGAGGGGCTGAAGTTCTTATAGCGACATTCTTGCAAATATGCCACTAGGAGAGATTTATGGTGGCTGAGATAGCGACTGATTGCTTAGGGAGGGGGGCTCAATCACTTCGGCGGCGAGGGAAGTGAAGCCCCCCTCGGGGTGTTTTGCCAATCACTACCGGCTCTGCCGTTAGTGATTGGAAAAACTCCCCGCCACCCCGCACCTTGACCCCCTTGCGGGGTCAAGGTGCGGGGAGGATACTAGATATAACAAAATGATATTATAAAAGAGGTTAAGGGATATGTCAAAGAAAAGCAAGGCCAAAAAGGCGATACAATATATTGAAGCACCCCATATAGAGCAAACCATCACTCAAACGCTGGAGACAAACTATATGCCCTATGCTATGAGTGTTATTTTAAGCCGTGCTATACCTGAAATTGACGGCTTTAAGCCTGCCCACCGCAAGCTGCTATATACCATGCATGGCATGGGCTTGATGACGAAAAACCGCTCCAAATCTGCCGACGTGGTGGGCACTACCATGAGGCTAAACCCTCATGGGGAGGGGGCTATATATGAGACCTTGGTGAGGCTTACACGAGGCAATGAGGCTTTGCTACACCCTTTTGTGGACTCTAAGGGTAACTTTGGCAAGGCTTATTCTCGTGATATGGCATATGCTGCCAGTCGCTATACCGAGGTAAAGCTTGCAGGCATATGCGAAGAAATTTTCAAAGATATTGATAAAAACACCGTTGATTTTGTTGACAACTATAACGGCACCCTTAAAGAGCCTACGCTTTTGCCCACATCCTTCCCTAATTTACTTGTAACGCCTAATTTAGGCATTGCTGTTGGCATGGCTTCTTCCATATGCTCTTTTAACCTTGAAGAGGTGTGCAACGGCGTTATTGCCATGCTTGAGGCGAAAAATGATGAGGGCATTAACCTTGTTGACATTATTAAAGCGCCTGATTTTTCCACAGGTGGCGAGCTTTTATATAATCGGGATGAAATTGAAAAGATATATGAGACGGGGCGGGGCAGCTTCAAGCTACGTGCTATTTGGAGTTTTGATGCCGCCAACAATTGCATTGAGATAAGCCAAATACCCTACACCACCACTATTGAGGCTATAATCGACAAAATATATCTGCTGGTGAAAAGCGGCAGGATAAAAGAAATCACCGATGTGCGAGACGAGACTGATTTGAAAGGTCTTAAAATCGCTATAGACATACGCCGTGGGGTGGATGCGGCTAATTTAATGGATAAGCTTTTTGTGGCTACACCTTTGATGGATAGCTTTTCTTGCAACTTTAACCTTGCTATTGACGGCCGCCCGCAAACATTGGGCGTGTATGATATATTAAAAAAATGGATCGCCTTTAGAAAGGGTGCTATCGCCCGTGGCATAGCTTTTGACCTGGAGAAGAACAAGCAAAGGCTACATTTGCTTGAGGGGCTTGCTAAGATTATTTTGGATATTGACCGAGCTATCGCTATTATACGTGAGACGGAGAAGGCCAAGGATGTTGTGTCTAACCTTTGCAAAGGCTTTGATATCACAACCATTCAGGCGGAGTATGTTGCTGAAATCCGCCTACGCAACATTAACAAAGAATATTTGATGAAGCAAATTAAAGATAAAGATGCCCTGATTGCTGATATTGACAAGCTTAACGCTACTTTAGATGATGAGAAGAAGATTGAAAAAATCATCATTAAGGAGCAAAAAGAAATTATTAAAAAATATGGACAAGAGCGCAAAACCGCTATTATAGAGGGTGCTGCACCTGCCGGGCTTAAGCTTGATGTTTTTGTGGAGGACTACCCTCTGCAGCTGTATTTGACCCGTGAGAATTATTTTAAAAAGATTGCCAACTCTTCTCTCAAAACTAACCCAGAGATAGCGGTTAAAGAGGGGGATGTGCTTATACAGCAGATTGCAGGGCAAAATGTGGATGATGTTATTTTCTTCACCAACAAGCAAAATGCTTATAAGATGAAGGCTAACGACATTACTGATAACAAGCCGAGCCAGATGGGGGCGTATTTGCCTAACCTGCTAAAATGTGATGAGGATGAGGTGGTTAGCTTTATTGCGGCGACCTCGGGGTATGATGGACATTTGCTTTTTGTGTTTGAAAGCGGCAAAGGGGTGCTTATACCCCTTGCTAGCTACAAAACCCAAACAAACCGCAAAAGGCTGGTAAACGCCATGTCTAGCAAGACGCCCTTGGTGTTTGCGAAGCATTTGATGGGGCATGAGGATTTTGTTGTGCATACGGAGGGCAAAAGAGGGGCTAGGCGGTCTTTTACCCTTAACACGGAACTTTTGACTGTTTCGTCTACAAAATCTGCCGAGGGGGTGTTTATAACCCGTGAGAG
>WQVB01000060.1 GCA_009781815.1 Defluviitaleaceae bacterium | reverse complement strand
GGATGACCCTGCATTGGAATACGGGGCAGGCTGGAGTTTGATGATTTTTCGTTTCGCTACAGCTTTAATGACAAGATAGATGCGATTGTTCGCTCCCGCAAGAAATTAATGCTTGACATAAACATTTATATGGTGTATAATATCTTTTGGCTCGCAATAATAAAGTTGCAAGCCAGTATGGAGGATTAGCGAAGTGGCCATAACGCGGTGGTCTTGAAAACCATTTGGGGGAAACCCCACGGGGGTTCGAATCCCTCATCCTCCGTTAAATTATGATAAATCCGAACTCACGCCTATGGGCGAAGGGTTCGGATTTATTTGTTTTGCGAAGCGGTAACAGTGGCAGCGAAAATAGCGTTGAGCCTATGCCAATGCATCAAATCCATTATGACGCCTTCCAATCTTAACCGCAGCAAGGCTGGGAGGCTAGGGGGGCGGACGCTCTCTAGTCTTGTAATGAGCCATAAAACTAAAAACAGCACACCTGTGTCATTAGACTTGTAGCGAAACCGACTCAATATCGTCATCCCCAACTTGATTGGGGATCTCACTAGCATAACGTACAATTTAGGAAGTAATTAGTATGGGGAGATCCCCAATCAAGTTTCACCTGAAAAGCAAGGTTCAACCAAGGGTTGGGGATGACGATGTGAGATAATGACCCAATATTTAATTTCGCTACAAGTTTAATGCGACTAAAATCACCCCCACAGTATTAATGCGGGGGTGATTTTGGTTGTTGCTTTGGATTTATAGCGGTAAATCCTTCTTTTTGAAAACGATGATACCTATGATGTACAGCGCTAGGCCTATTCCAGCCATTGCGATAAACTGCGGAATAAAGTCATAGCCGCCTGTTATGTTGGTAGGATTATACAGCGTATTAAGGGTGAAAAACCTTAAATTTGCAAAATCTGGGCTGGCAGATGCCATAAAGTTTAGGATGAAAAATCCAAACGGGATACCTGCACCTAGTGCTAGCGAGTTGCGGGTAAAGTTAAAGATACACGAGAACATGAAGGACACACCGCCTATTACAAACATAAGCAGAAATATACCTAAGTTAAGGTTTAGATAATGCCCCATGTTGAAGTATATGCCTTGGTCAAATGCCACCTCTGCTTCTGCTAGCTGCACATTTATGAAGGTTAGCAGGGCAGTTTGGTCAATGCCTGACGCTTCAGACGCCACCTCTAGGGCATAAAGGTCATTAGCTAAGAGTTGCAAGTTTGTCATTAGATGTGATGTTTCCATTTCAAGGTAATCTGCGGCAGCAGCTACACCTACAAGCATTGCGTCCATCTCTACATCCTGCATATAGTGGTCAAGCCCGTGTATCATCACAAGGATTGCAGTTGTACTTGGGATGGCTTGCCCTTCAAGTTGTGATATTGTATCCATATGCTCCATTACGGCATCACGTGGCACGCCGAATGTTTCTGCGATTATTGTAGGTGCATTGAGGCTCGTGCCTATCAAAGCGGGGTTTGCCAAAATTTCATCAGCCGTAACGCCAATATCTTCGCCTATGTGATCAAGTGCGGAGTTTATCATCACCAGCTCAAGATATAGGAAGTAAACATCTTCACTAACGCCTCTTGCTTCTGCACCAGCGGTCATAGCTTCGGGGCTATCGTGGATAAGGCGAATGTTGCTTGCTACTTCATCACGGTTTGCATCAAGCACCTCTGCCGCCGCTATAACATCCGCCGTGTGTGCTTGCCCCCAAAAGGCATTGTGGGAAAGCTGTGCCGTGGCAAGGCCTGCTGTTGTTACAACTGCAAACATTGCGACAAGGGCAACAACGAGGTATGTAGCTTGCGTAAATACCACTTTTACACGGGTTATGGGGGTTGATAGCGTATATGCCATAGAGCCACGGTCGATTTGCGAAGCCACCAGCGAATTAGCCGTGATAATCACATATACAAGGGGCATAAGCAGCCCTAACATAGCATAATACCCGCCTGCCAAAAGGTCTGGGATGGTAAACAACCCAAAGCGGTCTGTTCCTGTGCCAAATGGCCCGCCGCCCATGCCTGCTGGTGGCCCGTCAGGCCCAAAGGTCATAACCGCCAAGCGCATTGCGTGGGGGTCAAAGGTGTTTATTATCAGCACGCCTATGAGTGTGCTTACGGTTGTGAGTATTAGCCACAATTTCCAGTTTTGTGAAAGAGTTTGCTTAAAAACGGATTTACTAAACATTTGATTCGCCCTCTTTTCTATAAAATTTCATAAAATAATCCTCAAGTGAGAATTTAACTTCTGAGAAGAAATTTACCTTGTGCTTTGCAAGCTCCACCATAAACCTGTTGGCATCCTCGTCATAAAAAATCACATGTATTTGCTTTTCTTCTTTGTTGATAAGGCTGATTTCAAAACCTTTCTGCATAAAGGCTTCAAGCTCGTCGACACTTGCAAACTCTACTTTCCATTCTTTGCGGTTGCTGTGTTTAAGCTCCTTTGCATTAAAGGTGTCTACCAGCTTGCCTTCTTTTATAATGGCGATTCTATCACAAGTAGCATCTACCTCAGAAAAAATATGGGATGATAACAAAATTGTCTTGCCTCGCTCCTTTTCCGCCCTAATAAACTGTATAAATTTATCTTGCATTAGGGGGTCAAGCCCTCCTGTTGGCTCATCCAGCAGCAAAACATCAGGGTCGTGGAGGAAGGCCGTTACAATGGCAAGTTTACGCTTTGTGCCTAGAGACATACGCTTTAGCCTTATGGAAGTATCCAGCGCAAACCGCTCCGTTAGCTCGTTTGCATAGCTCAAATCTTTAATATTGCGAAAATTCGCCATTTGTTTTATGAACCCAGCCCCCGTTAGGTGATCGGGTAGGGATATTTCGCCTGGCAGGTAGCCTATATGGCTTTTAATTTCGTGGTGCTGATTCCAGCAGTCTTTAGACAATATGCTGGTCGTGCCTTGCTGGGGCTGTGTAAAGCCCATTAAGTGCCGCATGGTGGTGGTTTTGCCTGCTCCATTTGGCCCTAAAAACCCAAACACTTCACCTTTTTGTACCGTGAAGGACACATCAAAAACACCACGCCCACGCCCAAAGTCTTTCGTCAAGTTTTTTACCTCGATAATCATGCTTGCTCGCCCCCTTTGTCTTTTTTGCCAATTTTTGTGTAAGCCCATGCAAACACAAGCCCGATGAATGTTAGTGCGAACAAATGCCCTATAAATCTGAAAGCTCCAAAGATGTCGGTGAACATCCGCTCTCTAAATCTCGCTAGGGTTAGCTGCTCCCAAAGTCTGCTTAAACCTGCTGTTTCTCCCCTTGCTAGCGACACAATCGCAACGATTGCCCCAAATGCCGCAAGTGCGACAAAAAACGCAATAAACGCTTTTTTAAAACCCATAGCTCTTGCTTTTGCAATTAATTTTTTCATAATTGTTGCTCCCTTCGATTTAGTTTTGGCTTATCCTAGCTGCCCTGCCGCCATTTCTATTGCTGCTCCACTCTACTAATGCATCCTGCTCTCTAAAATTCTCCATTGCTTCTTGCCATTGCAAGCGCAACTCACTCGCCCTAAGCTCATTTCTAATTTCTCGCCTTTCATGGCGTGATGATGAATTTTCTCTAGCGTATGCGATAAGGCCAACCGACCCAACCATTGTAACTGTTGCAATTACCCCGATTACTAACTTCTCAATTTTCATAATTCATTACTCCTTTTTAATTTGAATTTTTTGGAGGTTCTCCCTCCGACATAAATGCATTCTAACAGCTAAGTGTAAACTGGAAACCCTTAAAAGGTTACAAGAGTGTAAACAAAGGTAAACTGTTGTTAAACTAACTCGCCTGCTTTTGGCTTGTTTCTGATTCCAAGATATAACTTTATGTGTGATAGGTGCTGGATTGTGTGGATGACTATAAGCCCAAGCCCCACCCTTGATGTAAATGCGTGAAGCCTGCTAAACCCTACCATGCCCTCTATGTCGGCGGCAAAATACCCTACCGCAAGAAAGCCCGTGATGATTGCAACGCCCCAAACAACTAGCAAAAGCATATTGATTGCATACCTGCCCCGTGTTGACCTGTTAAGCTTGCCCTTTAGGAAAGATTTTGTAACGGAGCTGATCCACTTGCGATGGATGATAATGTGGATGATGAATAAGAGTGTGCAAGCTGTGCCTACTATGGCGTGGAACATAAAACTGCTATCCTCCCACCTCACAAATGACAATATTAGGAATATCACCATCAACATATCTACAATTATTTTGGTTCTTTTCATAAGAACATCTCCTTTCGGTTTTTTATCGTAAACCTATGATGCCACCCAAATGTAAACTAGAAACCCTAAAAAGGTTACAATAGTGTAAACAAAGGTAAATTAGCGGTAAACAAAAACCGCCCCTGCTATAAGCAGAAGCGGTAGCCAGCACCCCACACGGTTTGTATGTGTTTGGGGTTTTGTGGGTCTTTTTCAATTTTATCTCGTAGGCGGCTTATGTGGACGGCCACGGTCTTCAAGTCGCCAAAGCTATCCATGCCCCAAATACGTTCGTATAAATGCTCTTTGCTGAAAACCATATCGGGGTTAGATGCCATAAATACCAGCAGTTCGTATTCTTTGTGTTTTAGTTCAATTTCCGTGCCATGTATATATACTCGGTGGGTTGAAAGGTTGATGCTGATTGCCCCTACATTTATCTGGTTGGCTCTTTTGTCGGGGTGAGCATCATTGCCGCCCTGCCTGCTTCTCAATCGCTCATATTGGGCAAGGTTAGCTTTTACCCTCGCCACAAGCTCCGTTGGCGAAAATGGTTTTGCTATATAATCATCCGCCCCAAGCCCCAGCCCTCGGATTTTGTCGGCCTCATCCCCTTTGGCTGTAACCATTATAATGGGCACATCCACCTCGCCACGTATGCCCCTACAAATATCGATGCCATTCATGTTTGGAAGCATTAGGTCAAGCAAAATTAAATCAAACTTTTCGGCTTTGGCGATTTTATAGCCCTCCAGCCCGTCAGTTATTATTGTGATGTCATAACCCTCTATCTCTAAAAAATCCCTCTGAATTTCAGCGATTGAAACATCATCCTCAACAATCAAAATCTTTTTCATGCCATCACACCCCCTTGTGTATTGGTAAAGTTATAATAACCGCCAAGCCGCCCTCGGCCACATTCTCCGCCCTAATTGTGCCACCAAGCCGCTCAATAATTTTTGCAGATATGGCAAGCCCAAGGCCACTACCCTCAGCGGGGTTATTTCTTGATTCATCCCCACGAACAAACACATCAAATATTTTGGTTAACATTTCATCAGGCACACCTACGCCATTATCGGCAATGGTAATAACCATATCATCCCCTTGTTTTTCACAAGATGCAAGCACCTTAACATCTTCTCTGCCGCTATACTTCACGCTATTGCTATGGATATTTTCTAGCACATTTCTAAACTGAACAACATCCACAAGCACATGAGAGGCTTCAACGCCTTCCGCCACATCCATCACTTTAGCTAGCTCGCAGGCAATATCAACAACCTCAAGGTTAAAGGGAAACTCGCCAGTATCAATTTTTGAAAATGTGAAAAGCTGAGTTATGATATACTCAATATCCTCGGTTTTGCTTTGGATGGTAGACAAATATTTTTCTTGCTTTTCAGGGGTTGTTGCCACGCCTTTTCGCAAACCCTCAATATATGCCTTAACGGAGGTAAGTGGCGTTCGCAAGTCGTGGGATATACCAGCGATTAGCTCTCTGCGGTTTTTTTCGTCTGCCTGCCTTTGTTGCACCATACTATGCAGCCGCTCTGCCATCTCATTAAAACTCGCACAAACTGCGTCAAACTCATCCCCCTTGCTATATTCGATCCTATGGGTTAGGTTGCCAACGCTTATTTCATCCACACCCCTTGCCAAAATATCTATAGGGCTTGTAATGCGGCGGGTGATATATTTTGCAAGCAAGATATTTGCCAAAACAATTACGATTAACAAATACACCATTGCTATAGATATATACATTCGCATGGGCGGATTATGAAAGCCATAAACGCTCTGCCTGTAATTGTCTGCAACAATAATTATGTAATCCCCCAAATCAGAACGAAACATAGAGACGTCGCTGGTTATATACGCAAAATCGCCCCTGCCAAAAGCTTCCTCGGCTTCATACGCAGAAACGACAGGTATCTGTGGCATATCAGCAAAACGCTCTCCAAAGACGCCACCTCTTGTCAAAGTGTCATCCCCAACAATAATCGACCGCACCCCTAAATACGTAATCGCAGTTATAAGTATAGGGAAAATTATCATCAAAATATTCGTTATCAACAATCGCCGTCTTATGGTCAATTTCATCACCCTTAAAAGTTTATTTGAAACATCATAACGCACAAAGGTAAAATAGAGGTAAACTGGAGTTAAAAAAATTGTAAAATGTTATGTATGGTGTGTATGCGTCCAACACCATTATAATCGTTATGGCAAAAATTATCAAGAGGGTGCTTGCCTCTCATTTTAATGTTTTTGACGAAAAAGAGAATAAAACCAAAAGAAAAATCATAAAGATTAGGAACATGCTATATATTAGGAGGTTTGGTTGGTGAAAAAACATCTTATTAAGCTATTTTCGCTATTGTTATGGGGAGGCTTTATATATTATATAATAGAGCTTATGTGGAGAGGCCACAGCCACCCGTCAATGTTTTTGGTAGGGGGCTTGTGTTTTGTGCTGATAGGGGGGATAAACAACTACCTGCCTTGGAGCTTGGGCATTGTGCAGCAGTCTCTAATCGGGGCGGTGATAATCACCGTTGTTGAGCTTGTGGCGGGGCTTGTGGTTAATGTTTGGTTAGGTTTGGGCGTTTGGGATTATAGCGGCCTGCCTCTTAACTTTATGGGTCAAATAAGCTTGCTGTTTTTCGTTTTGTGGATACCCCTTGCCACGGTGGGGATTTTTATTGATGATTGGTTGCGATATAAGCTCTTCGGTGAAGAAAAGCCACATTATACTATATTTTAAAGTTTGCAGTTTTGGCTGCCCTGCTAGGTTTTGCGGGGCGGCTTTTTTAAAAGGGTTATTTCATAAAAGGGAGGTATTGGAAAGGGGATTGTGAAGCAAATCCGCAATAGAGTTGCAGTGAAGCAACACCCCCTTGTCGTCATCCCGTGCTTGACACGGGATCTAATTGGAGAGAGGTAGCCTTAATTGGGTATCCACTATCATACATAGATCCCGTGTCAAGCACGGGATGACGGTG
>WQVB01000059.1 GCA_009781815.1 Defluviitaleaceae bacterium | reverse complement strand
TGGTAAATCCAGGCGGTCGCTCAAAGCTTCTGTTTGGCAAGTCTTCATGAACCTGCACCATAACATGACGCCAAATGCGAGTGTCAGGGCGAACGGATGTGATGGCTCCAGACAAGTCTCTTGCTCTATCATGACCTATCCACACGCCAGCGGTAAAGTAGGGGGTGTATGCTACAAAGTATTGATCACGACCGTTTTCTGTTGTGCCTGTTTTGCCTGCCATGTCCATCCCTGGAAAGCGGGCAGAGCCAGCTGTGCCGTGGCCCGTCATAACCCCTCGCATCATATCTGTGAGGACATACGCCGAGTTGCGACTGATGACTTGGGTTGGCGTTAGGTTTCTATTGTCGATGATAATATCGCCGTGCCTATCATAAACATGGGTGTAAAATATGGTTTGGTGCAGTATGCCGCCGTTGGCGATAGCCCCCATGGCAGCGGTTATTTCAAGGTTGGTTACACCGTGGGTAACCCCGCCTAAGGCCACGGCAGCGTTGTTTGCCTCATAAGCGTTTAAGGTTGTAAAGCCAAAAGCTTGCAGATAGTTAAACACATTTTGCCCGCCTGTATAGCCCCAAACCTTTACAGCAGACACGTTGTGAGACTGCTCTATAGAAGCACGGGTGCTGTTCCACCCTCTGAAGGGGAAGGCGGAGTTTCTATACCAGTTGTTAGGCCATATTTGATGCCTGCCGTTACGAAAGATAACATTTGGTGCATCGTCAATGCCTGTTGCTGCTGTTATCAACCCAAGGTCTACCGCAGGGGCATATGCTGCAAATATCTTAAAAACCGACCCAGGCTGGCGGACGGATTGGGTAGCACGGCAAAAAGCTCTATTTTGTTGCTTTGGCCCACGCTGCCCAGCAATGGCCATAACATGCCCGTTGTTGTGGTCAATAATAATCATGGAGGATTGAGGCTGAGGGCGGTAGTATAGGCGATAGTTGCCGTGCAGCACATCATCCATGCCCATAACATCATTTAAAGCCCATGTTGTAAATTCATCAAACATAGCACGGTTGGTTACCCTGCGGCCAAAATGCACGCTTGTGCGTTGATAATGACGCACAGCCCCTGTGGTGGTGTTTCGCACGCTTATACGCATGTCCATAAAATATTCAAAATCTTGCGGATTGGTGGGGAAGAGGGTCTCGTTTAAAAAGGCCGCATCTATAGTGGATTGTATGCCGCTATCCATAGTGGTATACACACGAAGCCCGCCGTGATAAATAAGGCTATAAGCCTGTTGAGACGTCATCCCTTGCTCTACAAAATCATCATGCAAAGTGCGGATAACGGCATCAACAAAGTAATTCCAAATATCCCCCGCTTCAACGGTCTCTCTAAACTGCTCTATACGGTCAAAAACATTGTCTTCATAAGCATAAAGCCACTCTTCTTCAGTTATCATCTCAAGGCGAAGCATAGAGTTGAGAACCGTAACCTGCCTATATCTGTTATTTTCTGGAAAGCGAACAGGAGAGTGAAGCCAAGGCATCTGGGTGATAGAAGCAATTACGGCAGACTCGCTAAGGGTTAGCTCGCTCACGTCTTTGTTAAAGTAAAAGCGAGCCGCCGCCTGCACCCCTTGGTTGCCGTGGCCAAGGTATATAATGTTTAAATAATCATGAAGGATTTGCTGTTTTGCGGCCTCTACACTGCCTAGCTCCTCAACCAGCATGGCCTCAAACCTAATGGCCATATATTGCTCTTGCAGCTTGGTTTCAAAGGTGTTTCGCATAAGCCCTAGCTGGTTTTTGATAAGCTGTTGGGTGATGGTAGATGCACCTTGGCTTCTATCATGCATAACTGTATAATATAAGGCACGAGCCACACTTGGTAAATCTACCCCATTATGCTCAAAGAAACGCTCATCTTCAATAGCTATAAAGGCATTTTGAAGATGCTCTGGTATATCTTCCCAAGGGGCAAAGGTGCGGTTTACCCCTGCATCAAGCAAAACAACCTCGTTGCCATGCCTGTCTAAAATAACCGTGTCAAAGCTACCTTGACCAACACCACGTGAAAGGTCTCTAACATCAGGGGCGGATTGTATAACAGAGAGGTAAAAGCCAGCCCCAGCAGCGGTTACAGCAAAAACCCCTATCAAAGCAAGGGCGATAAGCCCACGTAATGTAATATAACCCACCTTGTTGCGGATTTTTGCTGTGGGTGATGTATATTGTTTCATTCTTCTTTTATTATTTTCTTTAGAATAGTTCATGAAGTTGTAATTTCTCCTTTCAAACTACAATATGCTTAATTGTACACCAAAACTACTATTTAGTATACCACATGCCCTATCTAAAAGGCAAGAGAAAAAAGGAGGTGCCATTATACCAAAGCCATATTTCACAATGGGTAGGAGGGTAAGGCGTAGGCCTGAAGCCCCGCCAAGCCTAGGGGCACCCCGCCGCCCTAAAGCTACAATGCCAAAAAAATCCCTTAAAAGGCTTATTTTGATTATGCTTGTAGTGTCCATCATACCTCTTGGCGTTTTTCTTATAAATAGAGGCGTTATGCCAGCTGTAACAACCATAGCAGACCAACGCTCCGTCGCCATCATAAACGACATCATCAACAACTCACTAATAAGCATTATTGACCAACTATCCCTAGAAAGCACCGATTTTTTTCAAATGACGCAAGATGGAGATGGACATCTCTCATCCCTATCGGTAGACACAATGCTTTTGAATATGGTAGCATCTCAGCTGGCTGTAGACATTTCTAGCAAGCTTTCCACAAGCGAGACAATCCCTATACCTGTGCCTTTGGGGCTTTTAACTGGTATACCCATCTTTGCCAGCATGGGGCCTAATATATCTATCAACATCATACCCACAGGCCAAGCCACGGTAGAGTATGAAACATCCTTCATCTCCGCTGGCATCAACCAAATAAACTTTCAAGCATGGCTCTATGTAGAGACAGAGATGCGTATAGTGGTGCCTCTTCAAGAAACATCCATATCCGTCTCCCGTCGTGTGCCTTTAGTCAACACCGTTTTTGCGGGCGTGGTGCCTGAGGGTATGCTGCTTACAAACTTTGGCTTGAATTAGGGTTGACAATTGACCTTGTATGAATTATAATGTAATTAACAAACAAAAGAGGAGATGCGTCAACATCCCCTCAATTGAGGTTGATTGCTATTTGAGCATTGCGACCTTAACGAACTATTTGTCGAGACGTCGCCCGCTGTCTGAATTGGAGCGACGTTTCTCTTTTATTACCCTTTCGTCATCCTGAACTTGATTCAGGATCTACTTAAGCATGCACATACCCACATAGATTGCGGATCAAGTCCGCAATGACGCTATAAAAGGCGGCCGCAATGCCCCATTCATTAGCAATAAACCTAAAATTCATTATAGTGCATTAGGTCCTGTTTTGTCAAGATTTGCTTTTCCAACAAAGTGATCAAGCCGCACTGGCGTCATCATCCCAATTCTCTCTGTAGGGAATGGATTTATCCATTCCGCTATTGGGTCTGTACCTCTCTATACTTTAGTAAGGTAAGACGGAATGGATAAATCCATTCCCTACAGGGGTAGATTGGAATGATGTGAGCACGGGATGACATGTAGGAGAGGAATCAGCATATCTTGTGCACTCCCTTTTATAAGAATATATCATTCATGCTCGTCAAAGATGAATATTGGGATGTGGTATGACAAAGTCGCAAGGGGTTTACTTATCCCCTTTTACACTACCAACAAAAATCAACACCATAGCCGTCGTAAACCCGAAGCCAGCTATACTAAGTAAAGCCATAATGGGAGCATCCATCACCCTAGCGATAATCAAAGCGGCGACTGTGCCTATCAACACAAATATGCCGCCACGTTTATAGTTTGCCTTCATCAAGCCCCTCCCATTTTGACAACAATAGCCTTGATAATTTTATCATGCAAGCTACCCACAACCTCCAAGGCCTCTTGGCCTTTTTTTGTTGCCTCTGCCACGAAGCCCTCATCCTTTATGCTTGGCAAGTTAACAAGCACGTTTATCCAAGCGCTCTCTGCCCCACTTTTAAGCTGTATGGCGGCAACTGCAAGGTCTCCAATAATATTTGGATTGGTGCGGTCAAGAGCCATATCTACAAGCTCCATCCCCTTTGTGCAGCTTTCTAAAATACCTAAGGGCGATAGGGTGGCAGCTTTAAGGGCTTTTTGTATTGCCTCGCTCCTCGCTGCCTTTTCCTCATCGGTTTCTTTAGGCATTTTATAAGCGGCAGATACACCACCATAGGCCGCTGCATCTCCATCAATGGCTTCTAAAAGGGCTTTGCGATACTCCTCGCCCTTGCTTAAAATATCATCAATCACATCTTGATGCTCTTCATACTTCTTTCGTCCTGTCGAAAAATTTGCAACCATCTCCACCAAAGCCACGCCACAAGCACCAGCAAGAGCCGCCACTCCACCGCCACCAGGTGTAGATTTTTCTGCCGCAAGCTCCCCTAAAAAATCAACCACACTTAAATCTCTAAGCATAACGCCATCTCCTCTTGTATAAGTTTGTTATATTTTCAAGCCAAATCTGGCCATCACCTCTAAAAGCCCGTTACCAAAATCTAGAAAATGGGCGTTGCCACCCGTCAAAATTTTTATACATTCGTGGTGCTGCAAAAGTGTATCGCCCACCAACCACCTATATTTGCTATTTTTTTGAGACATTAGGCGTTGCATCTCATCTTTACAAAGCCCTAAAGGTGCATATCCTCCGCTAAAAATATCACGGCAGCTGGTTTGGTCGCTTAAAATATCTATGGGTATATTTGCCATGCAGGCATATTGCAAAAGCTCCACAATATTACCATTATAAGCGATGGAGTAGGGGGTGAGTGCGAGCAAATGCCCCATAGCCGCATCAAAAGCCTCCTTAGGGTTATGGCAAACCTGCCTAACCCAGCCTTTTGTTAAGCAAGCTTCCACACGGCTTTTGTCGACCTCGGCTATAACGCTAACTCCGCAAGCCATCTCCATAGCTTTTGGCTGTGCATACCCCTCTTTGCCAAGGCCGCTTGACACAAAAAGACGCCCCTGCAAATCTTCATCATCAGCTAGGGCAAACTTTAAACGGCAAGCTTTAAGCAGGCTGGCATATGTTTCATCCAAGCTAGGCACAGGCGGCACTCCCTCCATATTTAACTATGATAATAATATAACAAATTCCTTGATTTGTCAAGGCGGTGGGCGATAAGGTGCGGACAAACCCAAGTGTCGTCATCCTGAGCCCTTGGCTGAGCCCGATTTTAGGCGAAGCTTGACTCAGGATCTAATTGGAGAAGGGCAGTCCTAATTGGGGTTGCACACTATCATACATAGATCCCGTGTCAAGCACGGGATGACGGTAGGGGGGCAATGCTTTTTGATTTCACTGCGGGCCTATTGTAGACGCACATCATTCCAATTTGCCAATCCGAATAAATTGGAATAGCACCTACTGATCCTTCGGCTAGATTATGCGGAGTGGATGAATCCACTCCCTACGAGGGTAGAAGTGAAGCTAGTCTTATAGTGAAAAATGAAGATTAGACAATACAAAACCCGCCACAGCGTGTAAATCCTCATAATCGTCAACATCAACCCACACAGCACCAGGCAGCTGATGCTTAAACCATGTTACTTGCCTTTTAGCAAAGCGGCGTGTGCCTTGTTTTATGGCCTCCACAGCCTCATCAAGGGTGCAGATGCCTTCTAGGTGGGCTATAATTTCTTTATAGCCTAAAGCCTGCATAGACACAAGGGCAGGGGAGTAGCCCATAGCAAGCAAGGCTGAAACCTCGCCCACAAGCCCCTTTGCGACCATCTCATCTACCCGCTGGTTTATTTTATCATACAAGTTGACTCTATCTTTATTTAAAATATAAACCGCCCCATCATATGCGGGGGTTTTAACCTCTTTTTGTTGCCTATTATGCAAAGAGATTTTTTGACCACCTGTAGCTTTGTAAAACTCCAAAGCCCTAATCAGTCGCTTTGTGTTGTTTTTGCCTATTTGCACTGCCGCTTCTTCATCCATCGTCAAAAGAAGGCTGTGCAAATGCTCTGACCCTTTGCTAAGGGCTAGCTCTTCAAGCCTTAAACGCTCTTCAGGGCATGTTGTGTCTTCCTTAAATTCAGCACCATAAAGCAAAGCGTTGATATAAAAGCCCGTGCCACCGCATATAATAGGCATTTTGCCCCTGTTTGTGATGTCATCAATCAAAGCTGCCGCCTTATCTTTAAAAATGGCTACATTGTAGACATCATCAGGGTAGATGTGGTCTATTAAGTGATGAGCCACGCCACCTGCCTCTTCAGGCGTGATTTTTGCCGAGCCTATACTCATATGTTTATAAACCTGCACCGAATCTGCCGAGATGATCTCTCCATCTAGCTTTTTGGCAAGCTCCACAGCCACGGCACTTTTACCCACGGCGGTGGGGCCAGCTATAAATATAACCTTTTTCATGAGGGCTACTTCTCCTCACTTTCACGCAGTTTTTGTGCGGTTAGCTTTAGCTCTTTTATTTTGGTCACTAAAGCATGGTGAGAACCAGCCTCGTCCATACTTGCAAACTCCTCCAAGAAAAACCTAAGGCGTTTAATCTCTTCATGTACATTAGAAAGGTCTACTCCACGTTCTTTTTCAAACACTTCTTCGTCAAAATTATAGCTAAACACAAGCTTTCTGTGGATTTTTTCTGACCTTTTCACAATAGAATCAGGCAGGCCTGCCATTTTGGCTACAAAGATGCCGTGGCTCTCCTTTGTGCCTCCATCTTTAACCTTTCGCAGAAACTTTATGTCGTTGCCGTTTTTCTCAACACTCATGCTAAGGTTTACAACACCACTCACCTTGCCCTCTGCGGAGGATAGCTCATGATAATGAGTGGCAAACAGCGTCTTTGCACCTATTTTTTCGGATATATGCTCAATGGTAGCAATGGCGATTGCAAGGCCGTCTGTTGTAGATGTGCCACGCCCTACCTCATCAAGCAAAACAAGGCTTTGGCTGGTAGCATATTTCATAATATGTGCAAGCTCCCTCATCTCTACCATAAAGGTAGATTGCCCCTGGCCAATATCATCCGACGCACCAACTCTTGTGAAGATTTGGTCGAATATAGGTATTTTAGCATAGGCAGCAGGCACTAGAGAGCCCATTTGTGCCATAATGGCCATTAAGGCGTTTTGACGCAGGTATGTAGACTTGCCCGCCATGTTTGGTCCAGTTAGAATAACTATTTTTCTATCCTCATTATCGAGGAATATATCATTAGCAACAAAATCATCAATAAAATGGTCTATAACGGCGTGCTTGCCGTCTTTAATGTCTAAAATGC
>WQVB01000058.1 GCA_009781815.1 Defluviitaleaceae bacterium | reverse complement strand
ATTGTTACTTTTTAGCAATTAGTATAAATGGGATTGCGGGTGAAGCCCGCAATGACGAAGATGAGTCGGTCACCTTGCCGCCATCCCGAGCCACCCCTAGTCGTCATCCCGTGCTTGACACCCCCAGTCAAGTCTTACCCTTCTGCCTGCGTCAGCAGGGAGACCAAGGGCTGAGGGCAGGCTCTGATCTAATTGGAGAAGGGCAATCCTAATTGGGGTTGTGTCCTATCATACATAGATCCCGTGTCAAGCACGGGATGACGGTTAGGGGGGCGGTTCACTCCCTTCAAACAAAATTTTCCTTGATTTGTCTTGGTTTTTTTGGTATTATGTCTTTAGAGCTTCATAAAAGGGCATGCTCTAGCTAGAGGATAAAGATATGAGATACCATTTGTGCTTTAAAGAAAATGACATCAATCTGCTACACATTGTTTCGGATAAGGATTTGAAAAGCTCTAAATATAGGGCTTTAAAGTCATTCAAAAAAGCTAAAGATGAAGAGGATGCTTTTGAAAAAGTCGCAAGCCTTGCCAAGGATTTTTGCAAACATTCTAAAAAACAAGGGAAAAGCCCTGATTTTAGCCAGTTTAAGGCTTGGCTTTTAGAGGTACACGGATGATGAGAGTTTTTTTGATTATAGCCGCCATTGTGTCTGCCTTATCTTTTTTGGGCTTTATGTTGATGCTTGGCATACACATACCTTCTTTTGGCATGTGGTTTTACAATTGGCAGTTTAATGCAAACGACACATACAACGTTGTCAACATGTACCCTGAACACCTGCATGAAGTAACCCGCCATATGCTGAGCTATTTGCGGGGCAGAGAAGATGTTTTGCAAATATACACAATGGTAGGGGGGCAATATCGCCCGTTTTTTAGCCATATAGAGATACTCCACATGGTAGATGTAAGGGCTATGGCTAGAGCCTCCATTATATTGCGTAATGTTTTTGGCTTGTTATTTGTGGCGTCTTTTGTGCCTTTTGTTGCCCTTCGTTTTAAAGTTAAAAGAGTGTTTGGCTATCTTTTTAAGGCTTGGCGGTGGGTGTCTGCTGGCATCTTTGCTTTACTAGGCATTTTCGCCATAATTGTATCTATCAACTGGATGCGAGCGTGGGTTGCTTTTCATGAGATATTCTTCAACAACGAATATTGGCTACTAAACCCTTATGAAGATTTGCTTATAAATATAGTACCTCATCAATTCTTTTTATCATTATCCATTTTTGTAGGCATCTTCTTTGGCGTGTCCCTCATTTTGCTTTTTATGGCAGGTTTTTTTCTTAAAAAGCTGCTGCCACAAAGGGGGGGTTTAAGATTGCCATAATACTCACAATACTAAATGTTTTAGGCTATATCCTTTTTGGTTTGGTGCTGCTTTTATCTCTTGTTTTATATCTTGTGTTTTTTCCAAAATTAAGATATAATATAGAGGCTGAAAAACAATCTATAGACAGCCCTTGGCATTATAGGGCAAAAATCTCTTATCTTTTGGGCATCATAAGAGTTATTATAAAAGATGGCACACAGCCTGTTATAAAAATTTTTGGGATAAAACTTAAAACAAAAGCTAAGAATGATGAAGAAGCAGAAGAAACACCTTCAGCAGCATCTCCAACCCCTGCCCCTAAAACAAAGATGAAGGCAGAGGGCAAAAAGAAGGCTGAAAAGGAGCAAAAGCCACCTAAAGATAACCCCTTAGATACTTTCAAAGAATATTATAGGCTTTATCAAAAGCATCTCGGCAAAGGTAGCATAAGGGCTATACTCTCACACACCATAACCCTTTTGAAAGATATTTTGCTAAAAATCTTACCTAAAGATATTCGTGTAAGAGGGGTTGTAGGGTTAGATGAGCCTGACCAAACAGGCATGCTTTTTGCGGCAATCTCCCCCCTTGCTATAAAGTTTGACATACGGCTAGCTGGCAACTTTGAAGAAAAAACACTAGAGCTTGAAGGGCAAGCCCGTGGAGGTTTTCGCCTAATAAGCTTTGTATGGCCTATTGTGGCCTTCTTGAAAAAAGAAGAAATTGTAAAGTTAAGATTTTTGATTAAAACCATAAATAAAAGGAATAGAAAAAGGAAATTAAAACAAGAGAGGATGTTGCAAAATGGGTACAGAATTTAACACTAATATAGGTAAAATGTTTGAGAATTTAGAGAATTTTGTTTCGAGTAAAACAGTTGTAGGTGAGCCTATAACAGCAGGCACCACCACTATCATCCCTTTGGTTGATGTGTCTATAGGCATGGGTGCATCATCCGCCGAGACCGAAAGCAAAAAAGAAGGTAAAGACGGCAAGCCTTTATCTTTAGGTGGTCTTGGAGCTAAAATAAAGCCTTCAGCAGTGCTTGTTATCAATGATGGCAATGTACAGCTTGTAAATATCAAGCATCAAGACAGCGTTAACAAGCTTATCGACATGATACCTTCGATTACTTCTAAGCTTGATTTAGGCTCGTTTTTATCCAAAAAGAAAAAAGACAATCCAAAAAGGGAGGTAATGTAACATGAGCAAATTAGTTATAATGACGGATTCTTGCATAGCTTTATCGCAAGATGCCATCGACAAGTATGAAATACCTGTTTTAAGCCTTTCTTACTTGGTTGATGGGGTAGAAACACAAGGGTATGTGAAAGGCAGGCCTTTTGACTATGCAGATTTTTATGGCAAGCTACGTGGAAAGGCTACTGCAAGCACATCCCAAGCTACACCTGCTAAAGCTGAAGAGTTTTGCAGACCAATTTTAGAGGCGGGGCATGATATTCTCTACATCGGCCTTTCTTCGGGCCTTTCTGGCACATTTTTTGCCGTTAAGCAAGCTTTAGAAAACCTTGCAGATGAGTTTCCAAGCCAGCAGCTTAAGTGTGTTGACACTCTTGCTGCTACTTTAGGCGGGGGCTTATCTGTCGCCAAGGCTTGCGAGCTTCGTGAAGAGGGCAAGTCTATCGAAGAGATTGCAGATTGGCTTGAAACAAATAAACAAAGGGTTCACCACTACTTTACAGTTGATGACCTCTTTCACCTAAAGCGTGGCGGGCGTTTATCTGCCATCAAGGCTCTTATGGGCTCTGCCCTTAATGTTAAGCCGTTGCTTCACGTTAACCCAGAGGGCAAGCTTGAGGCTATCGGCAAGGCAAAAGGTCGCAAAAAATCCCTCGAAGCTATTGCAGAGCATGCATCCCTTGCAGACCTTTCTCTTTACGGCAAGGCCTACATAGTGCATGGTGATGCTTTAGAAGATGCCGAAGCCACCAAAGCCTTCGTTAAAGAAAAAAACCCAGACCTTGAGGTAGAGATACACCCCCTTGACCCAGTTATAGGCACTCACTCAGGCCCTGGCACAATTGCATTTTTATTCTTCGCTAACAAAAACCGCTAAACAAGCTTATATAAAACAAAACCACCTATTAGTAGGTGGTTTTTTATTATTCAAATCGTCATCCCGTGCTTGACACGGGATCTAACTAGAGGAGGGCAGGTTTAGTCGGGGTTGCACTATCATACATAGATCCTGTGTCAAGCACGGAGCATGTCATTCTAATTTAACGATTGCTTAAGCTCGTCATTGCGGACTTGATCCGCAATCTCACTTATACTAATTGCTAAAAAGCAACAATTGCAAACCTAGAGATTGCGGATCAAGTCCGCAATGACTCCTAGTCAAGCTAAGGGTAGGCTGGGTGAAGTGTTCTGGAGCCTTAAATTAGAATGACGTTAGGACGGGATGACGCAAGGTCTGGCGGTTTCACTACAGGTATAACGACTAAATATACGCTATTCCTCCACTCTCTTAGTTAGCACTACCTATTATGGCAAGGGTTGTTTCCAAAGCATCCATACCTGCATGGTTTTCATAGTGAGGAGTTATGCCCCGCCCTGCAAAGGGTGTTCCGTCAGCATCTGTCGTCAGCCCATAATCATATCTTGTAACAATGCCGCTGTTTGGCAGATAGAAGTACACATAGCCCTGCATAAAGCCCACAGCTCGGGTTGCATCGCCCACCAATGTAGCAAAGCCCGAGTGTTTTGAGATAGCGGCGATAGCCTCTGCCGCATTTGCCGTTCTATCGTCTATCAACATAAAAACTTGCCCACCAAAGGTTACATCTCTGCGGCCTAAATCAACTGGGTGTATTGTATAATGGCGGTTATACACCATATCAAAGCCTTGCCCCGTATAAGGTGTTGCAGGCTCTATCGCCCACCAGCCATCAAACTTTCTATCCTCCACATAGGCGTTGTACCATTTTTCGTTGTATGTGCCTAGGTTGAAGTATGTATTTAGCTCTATGTTTAAAGGCTGACTTGCAGCGTTGCCCGCCACAAAAAAATCAAAAGTAGCGGTAGACTGGCCTGACGTTCCTCTTATGTCTATAATTAGATATTCAAAATCCTTTATATAATAGAGCCAATGGTACATCCTAGTGTCATATCTTGCATCTGAAAAGCTGCTGGGTAGGCGGTTGATTTTTAAATAAGCCACCCTCCCCTCTTCTAATATATCTGTTTCAATAACTGGTATATATGTGCCTCGATAATATCCCTCAAGATAATCTATCACAATATCACGGTGAAGGGTTACAACAGGCTCGGATAAAAACACACTTTCCCACACATCACGCCTTGGAAAGTTATCAAAACCATGCCTTCTTCTGCTATATTCTGTGCTATAATATAATATTTGAAAAAAGCCAGCCATACGACCCCTATATGCATCTGTGTGCAGGGCAAACAAATGTCCTATGCCGTCTAAGGGGTCAAAAAGCTCTTCTTGTAATATATTAAGAAACTCAAAAGCATCATCAATTGGTGTTAATGGGTCTGCAAGCTTTTGCCTAACCTCCGCCGCCAGCTCCCATATATTTATGCCCGTGGCATATTGTGTCGTCTCCTCGTGGGGGAAGTTTATTTGCAAAACCTCTATCATATAATCAAAATCCGCCAAAAAATCCTCTCGCTCTAGGTTGTCAAAGCGTCTTTCTTCTATATTACGGTTAAGAGCTGGCAAAACCACAGGCATCAAAATAAAAGCCACAATAGCCAAAGCAGCTATCGCCCCAGCACCTATAAGCAATTTCTTTTTGTTTTGAATAAAGAAAACTCTCATATTGGTTTTTAGCATACAGCACCTCTTTTTATGTTTTAGGTTGTATTGTTTTTTATGTATTGATGAATAAAATTTGATTAAGAGACACGGCACAGCCGCATATTTTTTAGAAATTATATTATGATTTTTTGAGATGTAGATTTAAAATAGAATAAAGAGTATGATATATGTTTACTAAACAATAATATCATTTTTCTAAAAAAGCGTCAAGTGTTATGTTTGAAAGAAAGTGAATGATTCACGCTAATAACCAACCTGTCATCCCAGCTCGACTGGGGATCTCCCTAACATTGCTTACTTACCTTTAAGTAATTAGTATAGTGAGATCCCCAGCCGAGCTGGGGATGACAGGTTAGGTTGGGTTGCTTCGTTTTATAAAGCGAAGCAAAATGACGTGAGTCCGCAACAGACTTGTAGCGAAACACCTCTCACCCCTCCTAAGTCGTCATCCTGAGCTTGACTCAGGATCTATGTATGATAGTGTGTACCTTAATTAAGCCTCTCCTTCTCCAATTAGATCCTGAGTCAAGCTCAGGATGACATGGAGGGGATGGTTTCGCTGCAAGCCTAATGACGAAATCAATGAGATTTAGCCATTTATGTTTGAAATTTCCAAAACAAAAAGCACGGTATAATAACCATGCTTCTTGTTTTATCTAATTAAAAAATCTCGAAATATCATTAAAGGCTACAATAACCACCAGCACCATCAAGGCGGCAAAGCCTATAAAATGCACCATGCCTTCTTTTTCTGGTGGCAGGGGCTTTTTTCTCACGGCTTCTATAGCTAAAAACACAAGGCGGCCGCCATCTAAAGCTGGCAGGGGCAGCAGGTTTAAAACACCAAGGTTGGCAGATAATAAAACCGTCCAGCGGAGCATGGTCCAAAAGGCTGCCATTGCACCGCCGCCTTCTGCCTCAGCGGCCTGGTCTATCTGGCTGCCTACCATATCTACAATGCCTATGGGGCCTACCAGCTCTTCAAAGTTGATGTCGTGGGTAAAGAGGCGACCAACCCCTGTAACGGTTGCCCTTACAAAGAAGGAAACCTCGTGAAAGCCAATGGCAAAGCTTTCAAAAAAACTAACTTGGCGAAAGCCCGTTTGACCGTAAAGCTCTGCAGGCATATCAGCAAAAACACCAAATGCCCTTCCCCAGATAATGCCTATCATCCAACGCTCGTTATAATAATGGGGGGAGATTTCAAAGGTTATCCTTTCTCCATCTCTATCCACCTCTATGGTTATGGGGGAGCCGTCTGCGTCCATCATGGCAAGGCCTGAATCTCCATGTACGTTAATGCGGCGGCCGTTGATGCGGGTTATGGTGTCTCCTTCCATTACGCCAGCTTCTCTCGCTGGGGAGGTGGTGGTAAACCCTTGTATGGTGGCCTCAGGAAAGTGGTTAAACATGGAGATGATGATGGAGAGTATAAGGGCTAGGGCGAAGTTCATTATCACCCCGCCTAGCATGACTATAGCACGCCACCCTACGGATTTTTGGTTGAAAGAAGCGGGATTGGGCTTGCCGTCTTCCATGGCTTCTTCATCTTCTCCAAGCATGCGGCAAGAGCCGCCGATGGGGAAGAGCTTTAGAGAATATATAGTGTCGCCCTTTTTAAAGTGAAAAATGCGAGGGCCCATGCCGATGGAAAACTCCACAACTTTAATGCCAGCACGGCGAGCTGCCCAAAAATGCCCAAGCTCATGTACCAAAATTATAAAAGTAAAAACCAAAATAGCTAAAAATATATTCAATTATCCAATCTCCTTTTCAACATAAGCTTTTGCCCACTTTTCTGCTTCTAAAACACTTTCAATAGTCAAGGGGCAACTTGTATCATTATATGCGGACAATGCCTTTTCTATAAGTAAAGATATATCTAAAAATTTTATTTTCTTATTTAAGAAGGCGTCAACAGCTACTTCGTTTGCAGCGTTAAGCACCGCAGGGTAATGCCACTCTGCTTCCAAAGCTTGGTATGATAAGGCTAGGCAGTTAAAAGCCTCCATATCAGGCTTTTCAAAAGTTAGGGTGTTGTACTTGGCAAAATCTAGCCTTTCAAAATTATTTTTTGTGCGGTTAGGGTGGGTGATGGCATATTGTATGGCCGTTCGCATATCTGCCGTGCCTAGCTGTGCCATGACGACCCCATCCTCAAACTCTACCATAGAATGTATAATGGATTGAGGGTGAACAAGAACTTCTATTTGGCTTGGTTTTAAATCAAAAAGGTGATAAGCCTCAATAACCTCAAGGCCTTTGTTCATCATAGTTGCAGAGTCTAT
>WQVB01000057.1 GCA_009781815.1 Defluviitaleaceae bacterium | reverse complement strand
GAAAAAGAAGAGGTGGCTATCTCTTTTGATGGGGAGTTTGTTGGCAGGTGTGCCTCTTTGCAGGTGAAGGTAAAGGCTGCAGGCTACACGGCAAATATTATACGCACCCACAACCAAAGCTTTTACAAAACTTTTAGAGATAAAAGAAAGTCGATTTAAAACTATGCTTGAGCAATTAAAGGTGAAAAATATGGCGTTGATTGAAGAGGTCTGGGTGGACTTTACCCAAGGTCTTAATATTCTTGCTGGTGAGACTGGTGCTGGCAAGTCTATTTTAATTGACTCTATAAATTTTGTTTTAGGGGGCAAGGCCAGCCGAGACATCCTCCGAAAAGGTGCGGATGTGGCTGTTGTTGAGGCCTTTTTTGTGATAGCCAATGAGGAGAATATAAGGCAAATAAAAAGCCTTGATATTGATATAGATGAAGATAATGGGGTGCTTTTGCATCGCTCTTATAGCTCTGCAGGCAAGTCTGTTTGCAAAGTAAACGGCAAAACCGTGCCTGTTGGTATTATGCGGAATGTGGCGGCTTGTTTGATTGATATTTTTGGGCAGCATGAGCATCAAACCCTGCTTGACCCTGCAAAGCATATAAAGCTACTTGACCGCTTTTGTCAAGAAGAGCTGGCAAGCCCCAAAGAGCAGCTTGGCAGCATGATAGGCGAATATAAGGATATTGTTAAGAAGATAAAAGATTTAACCGAAGAAGATGGCAAAGATATAGATTTTTATGAATTTCAACTTGAAGAGCTGCAAAAAGCTGATGTAAAGGCTGGGGAGGAAGAAGAGTTGACCTCTCGCAGGGCTGTGCTATCTCATTTTGAAAAAACGGCGAAAAATGTTGAGGCTTTGGTTAATTTGTTTTATGGGCAGGGGGATATTGTCGGGAACATACAAAAGGCCAATGCCCTTGTTAAAAATATCTCTCAAATAGACACCGAGCAAGAGGGTGCTTTGGCTGAGATATCTATGTTGCAAGAGCAAATACGTGCTATGGGCAAAGGTTTTGTTAAGTATCAAGAAAGGCTAAACCATGACCCTTTAGAGCTTGATAAAATAGAAGCTCGCCTTGATGCTTTGTATCGCCTAAAGCAAAAATATAAAATGGGTATTGACCAAATAATCGCTCATAAAGGGCATATAGAGCAAAAAATATATGCCTTTGAAAATAGCCAGCAAGAGCTAGATAGGCTAGATGCTCAAAAAGAGGCTCTAAAGAAAGAGATTGGTAAAACTTGCTTGGTAATGTCAAAAACTCGTAAAGAGGCGGCAAGCAGGCTGTGTGTGCAAATCGAAAGCACCCTTAAAGAGCTAGGCATGGAAAACGCCACCTTTGAAATGGAGATTGAACGTAGCCGTGAGTTTGGCAAAGATGGTTTTGACAAGGCACAGTTTATGATATCTGCCAACAAAGGGCAGCCGCTGGCTCCTTTATCTAGCGTGGCATCTGGTGGGGAGATGTCGAGAACCATGCTGGCTTTAAAGGTTGCTCTTGCAGGCTTTGACAATATGGAGACATTTATTTTTGATGAAATCGACACAGGCATAAGCGGTAGGGTGGCTGGTCAGGTGGCTAAGAAACTTTCTCTCTTGGGCAAAACTCACCAAATATTGTGCATAACCCACCTGCCGCAAATAGCCGCCATGGGTGATGCTAACTTTTTAATAGAAAAAGCCACTCAAGATGATAGAACCACAACTAGCGTCAACAAGCTTGATGAAGATGGAACGCTTAAAGAGATTGCCCGTTTGATAGGCGGGTCTCAAATAACGGACATTACCTTGGAGGCGGCTAAGGAGTTGCGTAATGCTAGGGGTTAACCTGTAATTCACGCTATTACAATTTGCCTTTCTACCCCTGTAGGGAGTGGATTTATCCATTCCGAATGGTCGGGATAGTGCCTAATAATCCTTCAGTTAGGTTATGCGGAGTGGATAAATCCACTCCCTACAGGGGCGGATTGGGGTGTTGATTTGTTACGAGCATAATAACAAGTAGGAGAAAATATATGACAATTGCTTTGATATCGCTGGGATGCGACAAAAACACGGTAGATAGTGAGATTGTGTTAGGGTTTATAAAAGAGGCGGGGCTAAAAACCACGGTAGATTTGGTGCAGGCCGATGCCGTTATCATCAATACTTGCGGCTTTTTGCAAGATGCGGTGAATGAAGCCAAAGAAGAGGTTGACCAGGCCATTGAGCTTAAAAAGCTTGGCAAGTGCAAAAAGTTAATCGTGATGGGCTGTGCTGCTGCCCGCTACCCTGAAAAGTTTTTAGAGGTAGATGGGGTGGATGCTGTTTTTGGTGTGGGGGAGCATGCTAAGATAGTAAGCTTTCTTTTGGAAGTGGATGACCTGCCTAACCTAGATATGGCTAGGTTGCGTGTGCCTTCTACCCCTGGGCATTATGCCTATTTGCGTATTGCGGAGGGCTGCGACAAGCATTGCACATATTGTGCCATACCAAAAATTAGAGGCTCATATATATCTACCCCAATGGATGACCTTGTCGAAGAGGCGACATACCTTGTCAAAATGGGGGTTAAAGAGCTTGTGCTGATAGCTCAAGACACTACTCTTTATGGTGTGGATATTTATGGTAAGCAGAGCCTGCACATTCTTTTGAAAAAGCTTGGAGAGATTGAGAGGCTAAGGTGGATACGCTTGCTTTATTGCTACCCAGAGCATATATATGACGGCTTGCTTGAAGAAATGGGAGGCAACCCCAAGGTGATGCCTTATGTAGATTTGCCCATACAACATGCGGCAGATAATGTTTTAAAGCTGATGAACCGCCAAAGCACAAATGATATATTGAGAAAGACTATAGATAAAATACGCAAAACTGTGCCAGGTGTAGCTTTGCGAACCACCTTAATATCGGGCTTTGCTGGCGAGACCTTAGAAGACCATAATGAGCTTTGTCGATTTATAAAGGATGTAGAATTTGACCATTTAGGGGTTTTTCCATATTCGAGAGAAGAGGGAACGCCCGCAGACAAGCTTGAAGACCACCTTGACGAGAAAGTTAAGCTTGAAAGAGCAGATGAGCTTATGGCTATTCAGCAAGAAATTTCTGCCAAGAGGCTGACTGGTAGGGTTGGAGATGTGGCAGAGGCTGTCATAGAAGAGGTCGACGCTGAGAATTGGTATTTTGGACGTTTAGCTGTACAAGCGCCTGATATTGATGGTATAATAGCTATATATGCAGAAAGACCTCTGAATATTGGGGAATTTGTAATGGTGAAGATAACTAAAGCTTGCGATTATGATTTGATAGGAGAGCTATATGAACCTTCCAAATAAGTTAACAGTGGGGCGGGTGTGCATGATACCCCTATTTGTGCTGGCCATACATGGGTATAGCTTTGGCTGGTATGAGCTTGAAACGGCTCGCATTATAGCTGCTGTCATTTTTGTTTTGGCGTCTTTCACTGATTTTTTAGATGGATATATCGCCCGCAAGCAAGGGTTGATAACAGATTTTGGCAAGTTTATGGACCCTCTTGCAGACAAAATCCTCGTTATGGCTGCTATGGTGTATATGCTATGGCTTGGAGATATCTCGCCCTGGGTGCTGGTTGTTATCGAGGGTAGGGAGTTTGTTATAGCTGGGTTGCGTATGCTTGCTGCTGGCAAGGGCATCGTCATCCCTGCGGGGGTTTGGGGTAAGTTTAAAACCATATCTCAAATGATAATGATACCTCTTGTTTTGGTTAATCTTGATGGAGATGTGTTTTTTTGGGCTGGGCAGGTGCTGATTTATGTTTGTGTAGCACTTAGCGTTATCTCTGCCGTGTCTTATATTATCAACTATAGAAAGGCGGGAGGCGTGTGGAAATAGAGCTAATACTAAGCATCGCTATATTGGTGATGTTGGCTGTAGGGCTTGTTGTTATCGGGTTGTTGTTAGTCAAAAAAAGAGACAACCCACAGCCGCCCCAGCAAATAGAGATAGATTATACAAAACAGCTTGAGCATTTTAGCATTATGCAGCAAAATATACAAAATACATTGCAAAGTGGCTTGCAGGCCAATCGAGAAGAGATTAACAAGCAACTGCGAGAGGTGTTTGAGCAAATCACAAACTCTCTTGAAAGTAAAATGAGAAACTTGCAAGAAAGCAACGAAAAGCGACTTGAGCAAATGCAAAATGTGGTGGATGAAAAGCTGCAAAAAACATTGGAGGCTCGCATTAGTAAATCTTTTGAGCTAGTTAGCACTCAGCTAGAAAGCGTGCAACAAGGGCTGGGAGAGATGAAAAGCTTGGCGGAAGACACCAAAGGCTTGAAAAACGCCCTTACTAACGTGAAAGAGAGGGGCACCTATGGTGAGGTTAGGCTTGAAAAGCTGCTTTCTGATATACTTACCCCCAGCCAATATGAAGTTAATGTGGAGATAAGCGATAACAAGCGGGTGGAGTTTGCCATTAAGCTGCCTGGTAGTGGAGATGTGCCGTTGCTGTTGCCTATTGACTCTAAATTCCCCATTGAGGACTATAACCGTATTTTAGATGGGGTGGATAAAGAGAGCATAGAGGCTGCAAGAAAGTCTCTAGCTCAAAAAATTAAGATTTTTGCAAAAGAAATGCGAGAAAAATACATATTGCCACCAAAAACTACAGATTTTGCTATAATGTTTTTGCCCACGGAGGGGCTGTATGCCGAAGTTTTGCGTGATGCGGCATTGTTTGAAGAGTTGCGAGACAAATATAAAGTAACCGTTGTAGGGGCCACCACCCTTTCGGCCTTTTTAGGCTCGTTGCAGATGGGCTTTAAAACATTGGCCATTGAGCAACGCTCTCAAGAAGTTTGGGATACTTTAAGAGCCGTTAAAAGCGAATTTGTAAAATTTGGTGGGATGCTTGAAAAAGCACGCAAACAAATACAAACTGTTGATAACACCTTAGGTGATATTATAGGCACAAGAACAAGAGCATTAGAACGAAAGCTGCGTAATGTAGAGTTACTAGAAGGCGAAGACCCTGATTTGCTAGGGGATTTAGACGATATTGAATAATCAAAACGGAGGAAGAGATATGAGCGACGCAAAAGAGTTAAAACAACAAAGAGAAAAGGCATTATCCACAGCTTTGGCTAAAATCGAGAAGGATTTTGGCAAGGGCAGCATAATGAAAATGGGCGAAAAAATTGAAGGCTTAAAGGTAGAGTGCATCCCCTCAGGCTCTTTAAGCTTGGACGTTGCGTTGGGCATTGGGGGCTTTCCTAAAGGGCGTATAATTGAGATTTTTGGTCCAGAATCTTCTGGAAAAACAACCGTTGCCCTTCATTTAATAGCTCAAGCACAAAAAGCAGGGGGCATTGTGGCGTTTATTGATGCTGAGCATGCCTTAGACCCCGTATATGCCCGCAATTTAGGTGTTAATATTGATGAACTTTATATATCACAACCTGATGATGGGGAGCAAGCCCTAGATATAGCTGATGAGATGGTACGCTCTGGAGCCATTGACGTTATTGTTATTGACTCGGTAGCGGCTTTGGTGCCAAGGGCAGAGATCGAGGGCGATATGGGGGATAGCCACATGGGTCTTCACGCTCGTTTAATGTCTCAAGCTTTGCGTAAGCTAACGGCTTTGTCGTCAAAAAATAACTGTATCATTTTGTTTACAAACCAGTTGAGAGAGAAGATAGGCTCTTATGGCAACCCTGAAACCACAACGGGCGGCCGTGCGTTGAAGTTTTATGCTTCGGTTCGCCTAGACATACGCAGGGTGAGCAAAGGCGAAATTAAAGAGGGGGATAACCACTTAGGTTTTCGCACTAAGGTGAAAGTTGTTAAAAACAAGGTTGCACCTCCTTTTAAAGTTTGCGAGTTTGACATTATGTTTGGTAAAGGTATTGCAGGGGGCAGCGATATTTTAGATTTGGCTGCAGAGGTTGACATTGTTAACAAATCTGGCTCTTGGTATTCTTACAAAGACATACGCCTTGGGCAAGGCAAGCTTAGTGCTAATGTGTATTTACAAGAAAATCCAGATTTGCTTTTAGAGATTGAGCAGGCGGTTAGGGAGCATTATGGCCTTGCCTCTGCTGGCGGCAAAGAAGAAGTGAAAGAAAAGCCTGCAAAAAAGACCACTAAATCAAAAAAGAAAGATGACGATGCGATTGTTGATAACAACCTTAGCGATGAAGAGGTGGATAGCATCATCCAAGAAATGGGCCTTGAAATAGACCCTAATGAAGAAGCGTGATTATAACCGACATAACCCAGCAGGTTAAAAATCCTAAGCGATACTCGATTTTTTTAGACGGTAAGTTTGCTTTCGGAATAGACGGGGTAGACTTGCTTGAGTATAAGCTTAAAATCGGGCAAGAGCTGTCAGTGGATGAATATGACACGCTAATGGGCAAGATGGAGTATACAGCTGCACGTGATGCGGCTGTAAAATACCTTAGCACAGGGCTAAAAAGTGTTTATCAGCTTAGAGAGATGTTGGCTAATAAAGAGTTTTCAAACACCAGCACAGAGCGGGTTGTAGAGCTTTTGATATCTCGTGGATATTTAGATGATGTTGCTTATGCTAAAAGCTTTATCGCCCACAAAACTAGGGTGAATAACTTTGGTAGATATAGGATAGAACAGGAGCTTTTGCAAAAAGGTGTATCTGAAAAAGATAGCAGAAGAGCCTTTGAAGAGATAGCACAAAGCGATGGAGAGTGCCAGCAAAGTGAGCATGAGATTGCTAAAAAAGCATTGCTTAAAAAAATAAGAAATAAAAACATAGAACAAATAGCTTGCGATGATAAAGAGCTGCAGAAGTTGAGGGGATTTTTAATTAGGCGGGGTTTTGACTTTAGCCTTGTGGATAAGGTGTTAGACCAAGTGTTGAAAGAAAAATGATAGGGGTGTTTTTGTGTCAAAAGCCGATGAAATTTTTATTGAAAACTGCAAAGATATTTTGGAGAATGGCAGCTGGAGCAACGGGCAAGACGTGCGTGCTAGGTGGGAGGACGGCCAAGCCGCACATAGCGTTAAGAAGTTTGCTGTTGTGAATAGATATGACCTTTCTAAAGAATTTCCAGCTCTTAGCTTGCGTCGTGTGGCTTTTAAAAGTTGTATTGAAGAGATTTTGTGGATTTGGCAAAAAAAATGCAACAATGTGAATAACCTAAAAACAAGAATATGGGATAGCTGGGCAGATGATGGCGGCTCTATCGGCCTTGCATATGGTTATCAACTGGGCAAAAAGCACAAGTACAAAGAGGGCGAGTTTGACCAAGTTGACCGTGTTTTGTATGACCTTAAACACAACCCTGCGTCGCGGCGGATAATCACTAGCCTGTATAATCATGAGGACTTGCACGCAATGGCACTTTATCCCTGTGCCTATTCTATGACCTTTAATGTGGCCGAGGGCAAGCTAAACGGCATTTTGAACCAGCGCAGTCAGGATTTTTTGGCTGCCAATAATTGGAATGTTT
>WQVB01000056.1 GCA_009781815.1 Defluviitaleaceae bacterium | reverse complement strand
TGGGGTTAATTTGAATTAAATTCACGTTAGGCTCGTAATAGATTTGTAGCGAAATCAAACATTTGAGCTACCAACTTAACATCATCATTCCGTGCCCTTGGTCTCGATGCTACCGCAGACAGAAGGGTAAGGCTTGACACGGGATCTCACTAGCATAACACACAACCTAGCGAGTGATTAGTATAGGGAGATCCCTTATCCGTAGAATGACATCTAGTTAAAATGGCTTAGTGATTATAAACTAGCGTATCCCCAAAAATGGCCCAGGGTCTGTGTGGCGACCATCTATACGCACCTCAAAATGGAGGTGAGAGCCAGTTGCAAGGCCAGTTGCCCCAGCCCTTGCGATTTGCTGCCCAGTCGTTACGTGAGTGCCTACAGACACAAGGTTTGCCGAGTTGTGAGAGTAAAATGTCGTAAAACCGCCGCCGTGGTCTATCATAACCACATTGCCCCAGCCGCCGCCCATCCAACCTGAGAAGGTTACAACGCCATCAGCCGCCGCTAAAATCGGGGTGCCGTGGGGGGCTTGCATATCTATACCTGTGTGAAACTCCGTGCCGCCACCAAAGGGGCGTGGGCGGTTTCCATAATCAGATGTAACAAAGGGGGCACGCTGCACAGGCCAAACCAAACTGCCGTTAGACGGACGCACATTTCCGCCTTGTCTTATCATTTGATTGTTTGCAGCGGCTATAGAGTTAGCCTGAGCTTGAGCCCTAGCTATTTCGTTTTGTATACGTTGCTCCGCCACTTCAGAGGCACGTATCAAAGCCTCTAGGCTATCTTGGTCAGCAGATAAGGCAAACAAAGCCGCCTCTTGCTCTGCAAGCAAGGCAAGCAAGGCTGATTCTTGAATCTCTAACTCTTCTGTATGTATCTCGAGGGCTATCCGTTGTGCATCTATATCGTTGCGATTGCGTAGTATTTGCTCTTCAAGATTTAAAAGCTCCGTTACGGTAGCATTATCTTTTTCTACAATTCTACGAAAATGCTCACGGTTGTTTAAAAAATCCGTAAGGTTTTGGCTGCTTAAAAGTAGCTCAAGGTAAGACAAGTTGTTGTTTTGATGCATAAAACGCAATCTGCCTTGCAAAATGTCAAATTGAACCTCTCTATCAGCCTCCACCTGGGCTAGGTCTATCTCGGTGTAGTATAAGGCTCTCCTTGTTCTTTCAAGGTCATCTATAGCCGCAAGGTGTGCTTGCGACACCTCCAAAAGCTCAATATCATTTAAAATCATCTGCTCTAAGATGGCGTTTTCTTCTTGCCTTGCTTGAGCAAGCTCAGCTTGAAGCTCCGCTCTATTATCACGTATCTCTTGCCTTTCAGCCTCTAGCCTGCTGGCATTGTTTGCAAAAATATCCGCCCCGATGGGTAAAGCTATGGCAAGAGCCAGCAAAGATATTATAATGGTTTTTTTACGTCTAATACTCATATACAATCACTCCTTAAATGTTAAACGTTTAAATGTCGCCTCATAGATGACACCGAGCCTAAAATGCCAATGCCCGCCCCAAAAATAATAATGATAGGGGCAATAAAGGGGAAGATGTCTCCAGTAGCTCTAAAGGTAGTATCCCCTATAAGGGCGGCCATCAACCCGCCTGGCTGTGCTATGCCCTCGATGGTTACATCATACAAAACCCACGTTGCCGCAAGAGGTATAGCCGCACCTAAAACGCCTATTAGCAAGCCTTCTATAACAAAAGGCCAGCGAACAAACCAGTTGGTAGCCCCTACATATTTCATTATAAGGATCTCATTGCGGCGGCTGTTTACAGTTAGTTTAATTGTATTCGTTATAATAACAACAGATAACACAGCTAAAACAGACACAACCACAATGCCGATAATAGTTACAACATTGCTTATGCGTATCAAAGCTTCTGTGGCGTCTGCTGGGTACACTAGCGTATACACCCCAAAAAAGCCGCTAAGGTTTTGTGATGTTTCACTCAAAGCCCTAGTGTCATAAAGTATCACCTCAAAGGTGTGCCTTAGCTGTTGGTGGTCTTCGCTGGCTACAACGGCATCTGCCAAAACCGACCCTATTAGGTTTTCTAAAGCCTCTTCTGGAGAGATATATTGCACATAAACAATATTATCTGCAACTAAGAGCTGATGATATAGCAAATCTCTTTGCTCTGCCGTTAAGTCATCCTCAACGTGAACTGTGATTTTTAAATTATCTTCCCAATGCTCTAAAACTGCGTTGATGTTTGTTACAACAACAAAAGATGCAATAACAATGATTATACAAGACGCAACAGTCAAAACAGACGTGAGAGACATAAACTTGTTGCGGAGTATGCTTTTAAAGGTTTGAGAGAAGTAGTAAGTTAAGTTGCGAAGGCCAAGGCCTCCTCTTTCTTTTTTTCTCTTCACTTTTTTCTTTTTCTTATCTTTATTAGTCGAGGGATTCATTATTATAGCCCCCTCTCTCTATATCACGCACCACAAAGCCGTTTTTCATGGAGATAACACGCTTTTTCATAGCGTCAACTATATCCCAAGCGTGGGTGGCCATTACAACAGTTGTGCCTCTATTGTTTATCTCATCCAGCAAATTCATAATATCCCAAGCTGTGTCTGGGTCTAGGTTGCCTGTTGGTTCATCACACAGCAATATAGGCGGGTTGTTAACAATAGCCCGTGCCAAAGCACAACGCTGCTGCTCCCCACCAGAAAGCTGGTTAGGGTAAGCTTTGGATTTTTTTTGCAAGCCCACCATAGACAAAACAGTAGGCACATTGCGGCGGATCTCTCGGCTAGAGGCATCGGCTATTTGCATGGCAAAGGCTACGTTTTCGTACACGGTTTTGTTAGGTAGTAGCCTAAAATCTTGAAAAACAACCCCCATTTTACGACGCAAATAGGGTATTTGGTTTTTACCATAAAGGGTGATGTTTTCTTCGTTTATAAATATCTCGCCCTCGCTTAAATCAAGCTCTTTTAGTAAGATTTTAATGAGGGTAGACTTTCCGCTGCCAGACAGGCCCACCACAAAAACAAACTCGCCCTTTTCTATAGTGAGATTAACATCTTGTATGCCCCTAGAGCCGTTTTCATATATCTTTGTTGCGTTTGCAATCTTTATCATATTGTACCTCTCAATTTTTGCTGGTTAGCATCTCACGTCGTCATCCCGCACTCCCCTACCGTCATCCCGTGCTTGACACGGGATCTATGTATGATAGTGCATACCTAATCAGGGATAGCGGTGTGAGGTGGTTTCACCACAAATCCAATAACACCCATCCAAATGTTACAAAATTTAATATTACTGAAACATTTCCTTAACATTATATCGCAATGGACACGAAAAATCAACAATAATTTTTAATTTTTTTAGCCATGTAGGCAAAAAGCCCATGTTTATGGGCTTAAATAATCTTATTTTTTTCTTTATAGGCAATATATTTACCAACCAAAAGGGCTGTTTTAAAGGTTAAAGCATGGTCAAAGTTTCGTAAATCAAGGTTGGTTGCCCTTTGTAACTTATCTAAGCGATACACCAATGTATTTCTATGGATGTAAAGCTGCCTCGCCGTCTCCGAGAGGTTAAGGTTATACTCAAAAAACTTGTTGATGGTGGTTAAAGTCTCTTCATCCATACTATCTAAAGCAAAGCCATCTAGGCTTTCTTTTACAAACATTTCGCATAAAGATTTTGGCAGTTGGTGTATAAGGCGATAAAGCCCCAAGTTTTCGTAGCTTATAGCCTGCTCTTCAAGGCCAAAAATATGTGCCACCTCAAGGGCCATTTTAGCCTCTTTGTAAGAGCGAGAAACATATCTCAAATCCTCCGCCTGGGTGCCAATGCCTACTTTCATCTTCTTTTTCGTTTTTGAGAAAATCACATCACAAATAACCGTAGCATAGCTTAAAACCTCATCCATGCTCTCTTCTCGTTTTTTAAGCTCTTTAACCAGCACCACATAGTGCCTGTCAAGGGTGGTTACAAAATCTTTTTCTTTAGACGCCACGCCCTCTTTTATATGCTTTGAAACCTCTGTCTCGTCTTCTCCATCACAATCAATATAATACACAACACGGCGTGCAGCCCCGTCGATAGAAAGGCGTTTTCCACGGCTATATATGTCAGACAATAAAAAGTTATCAAGCAGCAAATTCTTCATAAAGTTGCTACGGCTAAAACGCTCTTTATAAGCCGCTATAAGCCCCTCTATTTGAAAAGCAGCAAGGCGGCCGATGGTGTATGCCCTTTGGTGGTCAGCCTTTATAACCACTATATATTCTACAATGCCTTTGTCAAGCACCTTAAAATATTGGCTACCTGCCACAACTTGGCTGTCTGCATCGTTTTTTGCAAAGTCTACAGCAGATGGCAAATTGGTATGCAAAAGGTTAGCAACGGTTGTAGCAACAACCTTGCCGTTAGCCTCTAAAACGCTAATATCTATGCGTGTTATAGCTTTTAACCCATCTAGAACCTCTTGCAAAGCCTGGCTAGAAATCATACCGCCACCTCCTGTGTCTACATTGTACCACTTTTTTCGACAAAAAGCAAGTCTCTTGCAATCTGATAAAAAGAAAGTATCCAAAAATAAATTGACACCACCTGCTCATTATTAAACTTGTAGCGAAATAACACCCTTCCACTCGTCATCCTTAGTTTGACTCAGGATCTATGTATGATAGTATATCCCAATCAGACATTCCCTTTTCGAATTAGATCCTGAGTCAAGCTAAGGACGCGCCAATCTAATCTGACCTTTTTACCATTGTAGGGAACGCATTTATGCGTTCCGCCTTGCCTTGCTGAAAGATAGAGAGGTGCAGACCTAATAGCGGAATGGATAAATCCATTCCCTACAGGGTTAGATTGGATTGACGTGAGCTCAGGATGACGAGTAAGGGGTCAATGCGTTTTGACAAAAATTTCTCTTGACATCACCCTGACCCATATGCTACAATGCCAAGTGTAGTTAAAATTAATTATCCTAAGGGGAAATGTTTGGTGAGTGTATATTTGGAATTGGCGATTAACGCCTAAAACCAAATATCTAGGCACAATATATAGAATGGGGCGTTATTGCATGCCTTATGTTATTGTTGTACCTACAAACCAATAACCTTTTTTGAATACTACCATTTGTGGGAGATGCGATAAGGTCGTATCTTTTTTATTTTTTGTATTTCATGCGAAATGCATTAACAAAAATACCACAGCCAAGTAGCCTTTCTTTGGGGCTATTTGGCTGTGGTATTTTTTGTGCCTAAAAACATAATAAAACATGGAGGTAAATCATGAATCATTTTAAAACATTAGAATTTGACACTATACTAGACCTATTAGCTAGCTACGCAGTTTCGGAAGATGCAAAAGAGCGTTGCAGGGCTATTAAACCAGCAACAACCCTTGAAGAAGCCAAGCGTCTCACAAACCAAACAACAGAAGCTAAAAAAGTTATAGAGCATGTAGGCAGCCCGCCCATAGCCGCCATGACCGACCTTGAAAAGGTTATCATTCTGTTGGGTGTTGACTCTATGCTGACAATAGACAATATCGACAATGTTATGGCTTTTCTTAAATCTTGCAGCCGCATAAAGTCCTATCTAAAAAAGGCTGAATATATAGGTGCTGATATTGCATTTTATGGCAACTCTATGGTAGACCTAGCTGGGTTAGAAGAAGAAATCGGCCGTTGTTTGTACAACGGGCAAATTGACGACAAGGCAACCCCTAGGCTTTACGATATAAGGCGAAGCATAGAGCGTAAGGGTGAGCAAATCAAAACCAAAATCGAATCCCTCTTGCAAGCAAACAAGCAGTATTGTGTTGATAGCATAGCCGCTATCCGCAACGGCAGGTACACCATGCCCGTTCAAAAAAAGTTTAAAAACAAAATACCAGGGGTTTTGGTTGAAATGTCTAACACAGGCGGCACATGCTACATCGAGCCTATAGCAGTATCTAACCTGCAAGATGAGTTGAGCATGCTAAAAATAGAAGAAGATAACGAAATCATCACTATATTGTACACCTTAACCGCCCTCATTGATGAAAATTTAGCTTCTATCAAAATAAACATGGAAGCAATGGAGGTTTTAGATTTCATTTTTGCTAAGGCAAAGTTAAGCATACACATGAAGGCAACTCAAATCAGGCTCACCGAAGAGCGAGAAATAAGGCTTTTGTCAGCCAAGCACCCACTTTTAGAGAGCGGGCAAAGCGGCACCTCACCCGTGCCTTTAAACTTTGCATTAGGAGGCGGCATAAAAGGCATAGTTATAACAGGCCCAAATACTGGAGGCAAAACCGTTGCTATCAAAACGGTGGGGCTGCTTTCGCTAATGGCTCAAAGCGGCCTCCACGTGCCAGCGGATGAAAGCAGCAGCATGTGCATTTTTGATTCAGTTTGGTGTGATATTGGAGACGGCCAAAGCATATCTCAAAACCTATCTACATTTTCGTCTCATATGACCAACATAATAGATGTTTTAGGCAGGGCAAGCGCAAGTTCCCTAATTTTGTTTGACGAGCTAGGCTCTGGCACAGACCCTGCCGAGGGCATGGGCATAGCCACATCCATTTTAGAAGAGCTACTAGCCATGGGTTGCTTGTTTACAGTTACAACCCACTACCCTGAAATAAAAGACTTCGCCCTAAACACCCAAGGTGTTATAAACGCACGAATGGCCTTTGACCGTGAAAGCCTGCTGCCCTTGTACAAGCTAGAGATTGGCGAGGCAGGCGAAAGCTGTGCCCTGCACATAGCGGAAAGGCTAGGCATGCCACAGCATCTTCTAAAGCGGGCAAGAGAGATAACATACTCGGGCATAAGCACAGCCCCTAGCGATAAGCCCGCAAGCGAAGGTGCTATACTATCCGTTACGCCTTTGGAAGTTAAAGACGAGCCTGAAAAAGACACAACCATACCTAGAAGCCAAAGCTTTAATGTAGGCGATAGCGTAATAGTCTACCCCGAAAAGAGCATAGGCATTGTGTACAAACAAGCCGACAAAAGGGGCGAAATATGCGTGCAGATAAAAGGCAAAAAGCAAATGGTAAACCACAAGCGTATAAAGCTGCATGTAGCCGCCGCAGAGCTGTACCCAGAAGATTATGATATGTCAATCGTCTTCGACACCGTCGAAAATAGAAAGGCAAGGCATTTGATGAGCAAAAGGCATGTAGAGGGCAATGTGATTATCATTGATGAGGATATAAAATAGTCATAAGCTTCCTTTTGCCGTCATCCCGTGCTTGACACGGGATCTAATTGGAGAAAGGCAGGCTTAGTTGGGGTTGTATACTATCATACATAGATCCCGTGTCAAGCACGGGATGACGGTAGGATAGAAGTCTACCCCTGAAGAAAATAGGGCTTTGATTAAAAAAATCATCGCCCTTTTTATTCTAAAAGGGCGATGATAATGGAGGTGAGCGGGAGCGGACAAGTCGCCTCCATCTCGTCATTGCGGACTTGATCCGCCATCCCCTTCCTTCTCGATAAAATTTGGGAAGGAAGGGGATCCTGAAT
>WQVB01000055.1 GCA_009781815.1 Defluviitaleaceae bacterium | reverse complement strand
TCTTTATCTTCACCCTTAGGGTTAACAACCAAGCGACCATCAACCAAGCCCACATTTGTAGAGCCTACAGGCCCGTTAAAAGGTATGTCAGATATAGCTAAGGCGATGTTACAGCCTATCATGGCAGCTATCTCTGGGCTGTGCAGCTGGTCTACGCTCCACACAGTTGCCACTACAGCCACGTCATTCCTAAGGGTTTCAGGAAAGAGAGGGCGTATAGGTCTATCAATCAAGCGAGATGCAAGCACGGCCTTCTCCGTTGGCCTGCCCTCACGCTTTATAAAGCCGCCTGGTATTTTACCAACAGCATAAAGCCTCTCTTCATAATCACAAGAAAGGGGGAAGAAGTCGATACCCTGGCGTGGCTTTTCAGATGATGTTGCAGTGCAAAGCACCACCGTGTCTCCATAATGGACAATAACGGCACCGCCAGCTTGCTCTGCCACTCTTCCAACCTCTACCTTAAAGGGGCTGCCCGCTAAGGTCATTTCATAAGTTCTATGCATATTTTTCTCCTCGTTTATATAGAACAAGGGCAAGCCACGTGGCCGCCCCTTGTTCCCATAAAACATTATTTTCTAATGCCTAATTCTACAATCAGCTCACGATATTTTGCAATATCCGTTTTAATTAGATAGTCTAAAAGGCGGCGTCTTTGCCCAACCATCATCAAAAGGCCACGTCTGCTGTGGTGGTCTTTTTTGTGTGTTCTTAAATGCTCCGTCAAAGAGTTGATGCGAGCCGTTAAAAGGGCTATTTGCACCTCTGAAGAGCCTGTGTCTGTGGCACTTCTGCCATACTTTGCAATAATTTCTTGTTTGTTAATTGGTGTCATTTTTGTATCCTCCATTTTTGTCTAATCCCCAATCACCAAGACACGGGCGGAAGATTCCCCAATATCCTAGTGTTGGTTCATGTTTTTATCCTACCCATTCTACCACAGGCCATACAAAAAAGCAAGGGTTATTTTCCTAAATTTCTTTTGGTTATCTGCTTTTCAAAATCAGAGTTTATCTTTTGTGTTTTGTTAAACACATCATACTCATCTCCAGCTTTCTTTTTAGCATCAATCATAGACTTCTTGCCTTTGCCTTCTAAAATTTCAAAGCGGTTAAATTTCAAAAAAGCATCTATACTCTCTGCAAAGTCTTTCATCTCAAGCAGCACTTCATCTTCAATCAAACCTTCAACATAATCGAAAAAGCTAGACACATTACGCTCTAGGCGACCAATTTCTTTTTCATCAAGATAATTTTTAGCAACCACCGCATCGCTCTTTAAAATACGCCCATCAGGGGAGTTTTTCCACGTGGAAAGCCCCATATTTTCTTTATCAGCATCTGCTCGATTATATATGATCTCCGCCGCCGTCTGCCCTGTTATAGCAAAATGAAACTTATTTTGAACCGTGGCATAAAACTCTTTAGTTACAGGGCTGTCTTTATCATAATCTACACTAATTTCGGCAAAAATATCCGTTATCTGAAGCCAAATGCGGCGTTCACTAGCACGAATAGAGCGAACACGACCAAGCAGCTCTCTAAAATAATCCTTACCAAAAGCAGTTTGACCTCGCTTTAAGCGTTCATCATCCATCACAAAGCCTTTTGTCATAAACTCACGCAACACCTTGGTCGCCCATTGTCTAAAACGTGTAGCTTTTAAAGAATTTACCCTATAGCCAACAGAAATAATAGCATCAAGATTATAAAATTTTATGTCCCTTGTTTGCGTTTTCTCCACCAAAGCACCATGGTGAGTGGTGTGTGCAATTTCTGCACTAACCACTTTTTCTTCAAGCTCTTCGCTTTCAAAAATACTTTTCAAATGCCTAGAGATTGACGTTCTATCAACACCAAACAGCTCGCCCATAGCTTTTTGAGTAAGCCAAATTGTCTCGTCTTGTACCAGGGCGTTTATCTCATTTTCATCATCCAATTTATAAAGTTGATATTGTAAATTATTTTTATCCATATCACAATCCCCTAACAAGCTCTATTCCACCGTAACGCTCTTTGCCAAATTACGAGGCATATCAATATTCACATCTTTTGTAGCCGCCACATGGTAGCTTAAAAGCTGAAAAGCCACGACAGATAGAGATGGTGAAAAAAACTCATTTATTTGCGGAAGCCTAACCGCCGTTAGCTTTTCGCTATTTTGCACATCTTTTGTATTGCCCACAAAAAACACATTAGCCCCCCGTGCCATCACCTGCATATAGCCGCTTTCTAGCTTGTCATAAAGGGCTGGGGTGCAAGATGTAGCAACAACCAAACTGTCTTCATCCACAAGGGCGATGGGGCCATGCTTAAGCTCACCACCTGCATAAGCTTCAGAGTGGATATATGATATCTCTTTAAGCTTTAGCGACCCCTCAAGGCTTATGGCAAAATCTACATTACGGCCGATAAAAAAGATATTTTTATGCTCTGCCGCCTTTTGGGCATATTCTTTTATAAAATCATTATAGTTTTCTAAAACCTCACCCACTTTTTGAGGCAGGGTTTTTATTTCTTCAATCAAGCTTTCAGCCTCACCATCGCTCATTTTGCCAAGTTTTTGGGCAAACCTTATAGCAAGCACATAAAGCACAACAAGCTGAGATGAGAAGGCCTTTGTTGTAGCAACCGCAATCTCTAACCCCGCCTCAGTGAGGATTAGGTGGTCTGTTCCACGTGCAATAGCCGAGCCCCTTACATTAACAATAGATAGAGTGGTTGCCCCTAAATCCTTTGCCATTTTCATAGCTTTAAGGGTGTCTGCCGTCTCCCCTGATTGGCTAATAAGCACAACTAGCGTGGTTTCATCAACGATGGGGTTTTTGTAGATAAACTCGCTTGCAAGGTCAATCTCAACATTTACACGGCAAAGCCTCTCTAGCACATATTTGCCCACCATGCCAGCGTTATATGCCGAGCCACAGCCAACAATAATAATACGCTTAAACTTTGCAATATCAATATTATCTATAGTTTCTTTAGCCTCTTTTGAAAGGGCAGATTGTATGGTTTTTTCAATCACAAGGGACTGCTCAAACATTTCTTTAAGCATAAAGGTTGGGTATTCTCCTTTTTCGGAGTCCCCCGCATCCCACCCTATTGTCTCTGGTTGCTTTTCTAGCGGGTTTTTGTTAAGGTCATAAAATGCAACACCCTCTTTAGACAAAAAGGCAATCTCCCCATCGTTCATATAGTGTACCTTGTTAGTATAAGGCAACACGGCAGGTATGTCTGACGCTATTATGTTTTCACCATCAAGCACGCCTACAATCAAGGGGCTGTCTTTCTTAACCGTAGCAAGCACATCTGGGTTGTCGGCAGATATAATGCCGAGGGCATAAGCACCCGTAAGCTCGCCTGCCACCTTTGCCACCACATCAAGAAGGTCTCCATTATAATAATGCTCAAGCAAATGGGCTATCACCTCCGTGTCTGTTTCAGAAACAAACACAAACCCCAAGCCTTCAAGCTTTTCTTTAATCTCTTGATAATTTTCTATAATGCCATTATGTACAACCACAAACTTTTCGTTTTGGCTCAGATGGGGGTGAGAGTTTAAGTCAGACGGTTCTCCGTGGGTTGCCCAGCGGGTGTGTCCTATGCCTATATTGCCGAAAATGGGGTTATCACAAAGGGCTTGGCTTAAAGTAGCCACCTTGCCCTCACGCTTTACCACATCTAGCTTGCCGCTCGCATTTAAAACGGCAACCCCTGCAGAGTCATACCCTCTATATTCTAAACGCCTAAGCCCATCTTGCAAAATGGGCGTAGCATCCTTGCTTCCTACATATCCTATTATTCCACACATACGCAAAACTCCTTTAAAATTGATGTATCTAAAAATATATGGCTTTTCAAAATTAATATGACTCTCAAAGGCTAGAGTTAAGCGACGGCCAGTTTTTGCCGCTATCACTCCCTGCTCTTGAGTAAAACTTGATTGGGTATCTTATTAGCATAACGTACAATCCAGTAAGCAACTGGTATAGGGATATCTCGCATCAAGCATGGGATGACCATGTTGAGTTGATTTCGCAATAATCCTAATGACAAATTTGAATTGGTAGATTACTTCTATAGGGTTGTTGATCGAACCCTCGGCACGCCATCCCAATCTACTCCTGTAGGGAGTGGATTTATCCACTCCGCAAAATCTAACTGAAGGATTAGTAGATACTATCCCCGTTTATTTGGAATGGATGAATCCATTCCCTACAAGGTAGATTGGCAAATCTGAATGATGCGAGCCCACAAAGAGGTATAAAGGACAATCTATCATGCTAGCATAATAGGCCCCTTCAACCCAGCCTAAAAGGGTTGCAGCGCAGGGGTGGGGCCAATCTATTGATGCTCCACGGGGTGGGGCGGGTGGGCGTTGCGACCCTTTTAGGCGACCCATCTCCAATCATCTTCACAAATGCACAAAAAGGCAGCTCCCTTAGGAGTGCCTGTTTATAGCTATATTTTATTAGTTATTAGCAATCGCAATCATCATCCTCATCATCGTGATGATGGTGATGGTCGTGGTCATCCTCACAAGGTGCTTCTAGTCCCTCAATGGTTATGCCCTTTTTCTGCGTATAATCCCAAAGAGCTGCTCTTATAGCATCTTCAGCCAAAAGGGAGCAATGCACCTTTAGCGGTGGCAAGCCGTCTAAAGCCTCGGTTACAGCTTTGTTAGTAACCTCCATAGCTTGATAAATGGTCTTGCCCACAATCATCTCGGTGGAGATAGACGAGGTAGCAACGGCCGCCCCACAGCCAAATGTTTTAAACTTAGCATCTTTAATAACGTGGTTGTCATCTATATCAAGGTAAATCTTCATAATGTCGCCACATTTTGCATTACCCACAAGGCCAACGCCGCTTGCGTTTTCAATCTCTCCAAGGTTTCTTGGATTTAAAAAATAATCCATAACTTTATCGCTATACATAATATTCTCCCCTCAATGCGGAATGGATAAATCCATTCCCTACATTATCCTTCAACAATCACACCATTGTAGGGAACGCATTTATGCGTTCCGATGGCGGCTGATGGCTTACTTGGCTGTAAAAGCATCTATATTCCCAACACGTTGAAACTCTTCCCACAAGGGCGATATTTGACGTAACCTACCTACAATACCTGGTAACACCTCTAAAAGCTTGTCTAAATCAGCTTTTTCTGTCTCTCTACCAAATGTTAAACGAAGGGAGCCATGTGCCATTTCATGAGGCAAGCCCGTGGCCATAAGCACGTGAGAAGGTTCTAAAGAGCCTGATGTGCAAGCAGAGCCTGATGATGCACCTATATTTTGAGCATTTAGGAGAAGCAACATGCCCTCACCCTCAATAAACTCAAAAGTAATATTTACGTTACCTGGCAACCTTTGGCTTGGGTGTCCATTTAAACGAGAATGAGGGATTTGCTCAAGTATCTCTTTGATAAGATAATCTCGCAATTCAGCATGTTTTTTGGCTTTCTCATCCATCTCGGCTATGGCAAGCTCACAAGCTATACCCATGCCCACAATGCCCGCCACATTCTCCGTGCCGCCTCTGCGACCTCTTTCTTGCCCGCCGCCGTGTATAAGGGGGTTAAGCTTTACCCCACGGCGTATATACAATGCACCCACGCCCTTTGGCCCATACACTTTATGCCCACTCATAGCGAGGAGGTCAACCCCAAGCTCATTTACATCAACTGGTATATGCCCCACAGCCTGCACCGCATCTGTGAAGAAAAATATCTTGTTTTCACGTGAAGCATTTGCCTCAGCAATAACCTTGCCGATTTCGGCAATAGGCATTATAGTGCCTACTTCGTTATTAGCCATCATAATAGACACAAGCACCGTGTCAGGGCGGATAGCGTCTTTAACCTGCTGGGCCGTTACCATTGCACGGTCATCAACCCCAAGGTATGTTACATCATAGCCTGCCTTCTCTAAAGCTTGGCAGGTGTAGAGAGAGGCATGGTGCTCCACCGCCGTGGTGATGATATGCTTGCCCGCATGGCCTTCAGCAATAGCCTTGACCGCCCAGTTTATAGATTCAGAGCCAGAGCCAGTAAAATAAATCTCATTAGCTCTTGACCCTATGGCAGCCGCCACCTTTCCACGTGCCTCATCAATAGCTTGCTTTGCACGCCCTGCAGATTTATATACAGATGAAGGGTTTGCATAGTTTTCAGTTAAAAACTCCATCATGCCCTGCACCACTTCTTGTCTCATTTGGGTGGTGCCTGCATTGTCAAGATAAATAAAGTTGTTCTCAGCCATTTTATATCCTCCTCATCACCCCGCACCAATACGGGGTATCGTGCTTTATACCAGTTTTGTGTCGTTCATTAAATCTTCGATAGTGATATTGTCTACAACATTATTGATGCTATCAAAGAGTGTAGACCAAACAGTTTTTGTAGAGCAAGTACCGCAGTCAGACTCGGCACAGGCGGCCGCATCATCCAGCACGCAATCTGCAGGGGCTAAGGGTCCTTCAAGCACCCGCAAAATATCTCCAACCGTAAACTCTCTAGGAGCTTTAGCTAAAAGATACCCTCCGCCACTCCCCCTTACAGATGTTAGCACACGTGCCTTTTTAAGGGGTGATATAATCTGCTCTAGGTAGTTTTCTGATAAGCCTTGTCTCTCGGCCACGCTTTTAATGCTAACGCATTTTTGACCGTTTATCTTGGATTGGTGGGCAATATCAACAACAGCTCTAAGACCATAGCGGCCCTTTGTTGAGATTTTCATGCCATATCCCCTTTCAAGATATCATACTCTTGCACTATGATATCACTATTTTTTTACGATGTCAAGTGGTTTGTACAAGTTTTCTATAATTTTTTTCAATAGCAACTTTTTCTAGTTAGTTTAACGCTCGTTATTTTGCTTTATGCTTGTAGGGAAGGGATTTATCCCTTCCGTTATTGTTTGCCTAGCCATGACAACAACCCTCCCCAAACATCGGAAGGGATAAATCCCTTCCCTACAGGGGTAGATTGGAGTGGTGCGGTGTGTATTCCCTAGCCAATTTCATATTCACCTCGGCCTTTACCTGGGATCTATGCGTATTCATAGCCCTGAAATACATATGCACCCAATTCGGATTATTAGCCCCAATTAGATCCCAGGTAGAGACCGAGGTAAAATATATTATCGAAAGTAGACAAATGGTGTTGATGCCTCTTACATCGTTCATCCTTCGCCATTGGACTTATAGCGGAACTATCCCGCATCGTCATCCCGCACTCGATGCGGGATCTCCCTAGCATAGCGTACAACCTAGTAAGCAATTAGTATAGTGAGATCCCCAATCCGTAGGTTGAGCCCGTTTTTAGGCGAAACAAGTTGGGGATGACGGCACGAGATTGCGGATCAAGTCCGCAATAGACTTGTAGTGAAGCCATCCCCTATCACGTCATCCTGAGCTTGACTCAGGATCTAATTGGAGAAGGGCAATCCCTAGTTGGGCATGCACTATCATACATAGATCCTGAGTCAAGCTCAGGATGACGACTCAGG
>WQVB01000054.1 GCA_009781815.1 Defluviitaleaceae bacterium | reverse complement strand
CAATGGGCAAATCATAAGCAGGCCCCTCTTTGCGAATGTCCGCAGGGGCAAGGTTTACGGTTATACGCCTAGGCGGTAGAGATATGTGAGAGTTGCGAAGGGCTGTACGCACACGCTCTTTGCTCTCTTTAACGGCACTGTCGGGCAGGCCAACGATGTCAAAAGCGGGCATAGATGCCACCATGTCTACCTCAACTAAAATACCTTGCCCCTCTACCCCGTTTAAAGCCCCTGATAGCACCTTTGCAACCATGCCAAATCCCCCTTAAAATAATCCGCAATTTTGCCTCCATAATAACCCATTTTTCGCCATTTGTCAAGTTTTCCTGCTCGTCGGGAGTGGGCAAAGTGCATTGATTTTATCATCCCGCATCTACGTCATTGCAGTAAGGAGATTGCGGATCAAGCCCGCAATGACAATTAAAGAAAAACGTCATCCCGTGCTTGACATGGGATCTATTTGGGCGTGTGCAAACCCACATAGATCCTGAATCAAGTTCAGGATGACGTTAACATTTTATTTTGACATCATAATGATGTAATTTTAGCTAGATAAAACATTTATGCGTTCGATTAGCTCTTTCTCAAAAGCATAAAGTCCGTTTATATCTTCAAAATCATATCTTTGAAATTTATTATCAGCCTCTATAATTTGCATAGACTTTGCCCTAGCCCCAATATTTAGACGACATATGTTGCTGTTTCTCTTGCCATCTAGGCGTATTGAAAACACCGTTTTGGTCTTTTCCAAAGTAACACGGGATGGGTCTATAGCTCTTGCTAAGATAGCCTTTACTATGTAATAGCAATCTAACTCCTCTTGTGATGGCGTTATTTCGTCAGATGCATCAGCGATATGTTCTTCATCAACTTTAGCCACCTCTGCCACTTGGCTTCTCTCTAAGTCTCCAGCTGCAGCAATTCGCTTGCCTACACGCTCACCTATAATCTCCACCAAAGCTTGCTTTACATGAGGGGCATATAGCTCACCAATATTTCTCTTTCTCGTCTCAAAGGTTAGACCTTTTATGACAACCCTCACAAACTCCTCATCAGGGGCATCAAGCTGCCTTTTAAAATATTCCTTCATGGCGTTTGTATATTTTAAATCTTCAGCCGCATTTAAAATCTCTTCAACATCAAAATCTTTCTTTTGGAATTTTTGAAGCTTTTTAATTGTCTCATCCTCTAAAATATTGCTTTGAGCATATTTTAATAAATCCACCTCTAAAAAAGGTTCAGAATCTAAATTGGTTTTGTTGTTGCCGTCAGATTTTTCTGAGTAAAATTTATAGACCAAGCCATTTGTCAAAATACAGACCCTTGCAGGCGTGTGGGGGAAATATCTTTGTAGTTGAGTTAAGGGGTCATCCCCCAGTTTGTCTTTGCAGTTTTTCACCTCTATCAAAATATTTGGTGAGCCATCTTCGCCAAGCAGGGCGATATCTACTTTTTCGCCCTTTTTGCCAGCTATATCTGCACCATATTCTCTTGCAACCTCTCGTGGGCTTGCAGAGTCATACCCTAACACATCTTTCAAAAACGGGTACACAAGATAAGATATGGTTTGTGCCTCATTTTGCACAAAATCTTGATTTTCTTTTATCAGCTTTGCCGTTTGTTTTATTTGGTCAAAGAAAGTCATAACAATCCTCTTTTCTCTTAATGTATTAAAAACTCTTTACCACATTGTACTATATATATCAAGTCTTTTTTCAACTTTTTTCTTGTCTAACTGCCCAAAACAATGTATAATAGAGCTAGAATTATTAAGGATGTGATTGTGATGATAATGCTTGACCAAATAAAAGCACATTTGATGCCCTATGAGGCTAAAATCAACGAAATGGGGTTATCTCTTTGATGTAGCTTCTTTAGAGGCTAGGGTCGATATGCTCACCCAAAAAACCTATGAAGCAGGCTTTTGGGATGATGGAGCAGCCGCCCAAAAGGTGATAAAAGAGACCAAAGAGATAAAGATAAAAACCGACGGCTTTAGAGGGCTTGAAAAGGCTTATGAAGAGGCCTTATTTTTGATACAAATGGCAAAGGAAGAGGGCGAAGAGGGGCTTTTGGAAGAGATTGACCAGGCTGTAAAGGCTTTTGAAGCTGCTTTTGAAGGCTTTTCTGCCGCTATTTTGCTTGATGGGGAGTATGACAACTGCAACGTCATCCTCTCTCTCCACGCAGGTGCAGGGGGAGATGAGGCTTGCGACTGGGTTGCTATGCTTTTGCGAATGTATACCCGCTGGGCAGAGGCTAAGGGATACACCGCCAATGTGATAGACCATTGGGAGGGCACAGGGGTCGGCATGAAATCCGCCACTTTAGAGATTATTGGGCCGTCTGCCTATGGGTTTTTAAAGGGGGAGGCGGGGGTGCATCGCCTTATACGCATTTCTCCTTTTGACTCTGCAGGCAAGCGGCACACCTCTTTTGCCTCCTGCTCCGTGCTGCCTGAGGTGGAGGATGATGTTGATATTGCCATAGCTAGTGATGATTTACGGGTAGACACTTATAGAGCAAGTGGGGCAGGTGGCCAGCATGTAAACAAAACGGATAGTGCCATTCGCATAACCCACCTGCCAACGGGCATTGTGGTGCAGTGCCAAAACGAGCGGTCGCAGCAGCGTAACCGAGAGATAGCCATGCGTATGCTTAAAGCCAAGCTCGTAGAGCGAAAGCTGCAAGAGCAAAACGCAAAGATAAACGACCTGCGGGGCGACCTTAAAGACATTGGCTTTGGCGGGCAGATACGCACATACACCTTTCACCCATATAACCTTGTAAAAGACCATAGAACAGGGGCAGAGACAGGCAACGGCAACGCTGTGATGGATGGCAATTTAGATGTTTTTGTTAATGGGTATTTGCATTGGTTGAAGAAATCTTAGGATTTTGAAGTGTTTGTTAAGTCGTGGTGTGATGCTGATATCTAATTAGGTTTATGCCGAAACGACACCCCCCTACCGTCATCCCGTGCTCGCGTCATTCCAATTCTCTTTGTAAGGAATGGATCCTTGGCTGACTTGCAGCTTGTCTGCAACAAAAGCTTATCCATTCCACTATTAGGTCTGCACCCTTCTATCCTTCAGCAAGGTGAGACGGAATGGATAAATCCATTCCCTACATGGGTAAATTGGAATGGCGTGTCCCGTGCTTGACACGGGATCTAATTGGAGGAGGATAGCCTTAGTTGGGTGTCCACTATCATACATAGATCCCGTGTCAAGCACGGGATGACGGTAGGGGGTTTGCCTCTAATCTATGAATAACTAGGAGAATTTACTGTGGAAATATTAAAAGCAGCATCTGAAGATGTTAAGAAAATAAGCAAAGAGCTGGTTAGCTACAACCAATCACAGGTGCCTTTTAGCGAATATCAAGATCTAAACTATTGTGTGAAAGTTGATGATGAAATCATCGCTGGCATTGTTGCGGATGTGTATCGCTGGAAGGTGGTAGAGGTGAGCATCTTGTGGGTTAAGGATGAACACCGTGGCAAAGGGCTTGCTAAGGCACTACTTAAAAAGGTGGAAAACGAAGCAAGAGAAATAGGCTGTCATTTAAGCCATTTAGACACATTTGATTTTCAAGCAAGGGATTTTTATGAAAAGCAGGGCTATCGTGTGTTTGGCGAATTAGAAGATTGCCCAAAGGGTCATTCACGTTTTTATATGTCTAAAAAGTTATAAAGCCTCACAAAGGCATGAAAGGATGTGTTCCACGTGGAAAAGTTGCTAGCACTATATTTTTCAGGCACGGGCAACACTAAATATGCTGTGGAAAGGTTTTGTATTGAAGCCACCCGCCCTGGGGTGGATTGTCAGATCATCAGTATTGAGGATTTTGATATTCTGAAAGCTTGTGATGCTGACACGGTGCTAGTTGCCTACCCCATCTACTCAAGCGACATGCCTTGGGTTTTAAAGCAATTTATCAACAAAAACCAAGCTATTTTTAGAGGTAAAAACCTAATCACCCTCGCCACCCAATGGAAGTTTTCTGGGGATGGAGGGGCGTTGGCAGCTCGCTATATTAAGGGTTACAAAAGGCATATAGCAAGCCTTCACGTTAATTTGCCAAGCAATGTTAGCGACTGGCGAGTGGCTCGCCTTTTGCAAAGTGATTCTAAAGAGGCTGGCAAAATGGCTATCCAAGCTAATGTTAAAATCCAAAGAAGCGTGGCGAAGATAATGGCAGGCGAAAAAGTGACAGAAGGGCAAGGCAAGCTGGCCTTTTTAGCAGGCTACTTTGGCCAGCGGGTATATTTCTCTAAAATTGAAAAGTATATGCGAGACAAGCTTAAAATTGATGATGGCTTGTGCATCAAATGCGGCAAATGTGTTGAGCTTTGCCCTACGAATAATATAGAAATATGCAATGGCAATATCACCGCAAAAGACAAATGCACCTTATGCTATCGCTGCATCAACATTTGCCCCGCAAAAGCCATCCACCTAATAGGCAATCAAAAGCCACTTACCCAGTATAGAGGTGCTGTGGGTAGGCTTCCGCAGTAACTTCTCATTATGAGAGGTAGGTGATTGAGGATCAAGCCCACAATAGACCTGCGGCGAAATGACTCTCAATACCCCCCTAAGTCGTCATCCTGAGCTTGACTCAGGATCTATGTGGGATAGTGCATACCTTAATTTAGAGCTGTGTCCTTCCCCAATTAGATCCTGAGTCAAGCTCAGGATGACGCCACATTGGAGTACGGGGCAGGCTCCAAGACGCTGGAGGATAATTGACCTGGAGGTCTAATATGCAAGAAATTAAAATAACCCAAAACCAAGCAGGGCAAAGGCTTGACAAGTTTGTGGCAAGGCATTTAAACAAGCCCCCTGCCTCATTCATTCACAAGGCTTTGCGAAAGCGAAACATAACCTTAAACGGTAAGCGTGTGGAGGGCGGGGCTATGCTTGTAGAAGGTGATGTGGTGCGGCTTTATCTTAAAGATGATAAATCCTTCAAAGCCACGCCTAAAGCCTACCCAAAAGGTGAGCTAGATGTTATTTTTGAGGATGAGGGCATGGTTGTTGTAAACAAGCCAGCGAACCTTCTAACCCAGCCAGATGCTCCAAATGCAGACAGCGTAACGGGGCGGCTTTACAACATATATGGTGAGGCGGGCGGCTTTGCCCCCGTTGCCGTTAATCGCCTAGACAAAAACACCACAGGCATTGTGCTGTGTGCTAAAAACCTGCCTACAGCTCAAGCTTTGTCTAGGTGGATACGAGATGGGCAGGTGAGCAAGCTTTATTTAGGGGTGGCTCACGGGTATGTTCCCCAAGAAATAAAACTGGGTGGGGCTATAGTTAAAGATGAAGAAACAAACATCTCCCGCATCCTTATGGAGGGTGGCGATGAGGGCAAGGTGGTGTCTACCACCATCACCCCCATCAAATATGATAAAGACAAGGGCATAACCCTGCTTCAAATACAGCTACACACAGGCCGCAGCCATCAAATACGTGCTCATTTGCAAAGCATAGGCCACCCTCTTGTGGGTGATGTGAAATATGGTGGACAAAGGTTGTATGGTACAAAAAGGCAGCTTCTTCACGCTTGGCAAATACACCTGCCTGATGGAAGGAGCTTTACTGCCCCAGCCCAGCCTGCCATACCCCGCTCGATGTGGGGTCTACTCCCTATACCATAACAACCACACCTGCCGTCTTCCCATGCTCACGTCATTCCGATTCTCTTTGTAGGGAATGGATCCTTGGCTGACTTGCAGCTTGCCTGCAACAAAAGCTTATCCATTCTGCTATTAGGTCTGCATCTCTCTATCCTTTAGCAAGATGAGACGGAATGGATAAATCCATTCCCTACAGGGGCAAAGCTCTTTGTCATTGCGGACTTGATCCGCAATCTCAATATGTTTATCGCTTAAAGATTAGCCATTTAAGATAGGGAGATTGCGGATCAAGTCCGCAATGACGAAAGGTAAGGTATTCTGGGATGGCAAATCGGAATGACGTGAGCACGGGATGACGGTAGGGGTGTTGTTTCGCTACAAGTTTAATGACGAAGGATGGAATGCTCCGAAACGGCAAGTTAGATTGACGCAAGCACGAGACAACAGGAGGAAAAAACATGACGCTACTAGACGCAATAAACATACGCCATTCACGCCGCAAATATGACGGCACATCAATAGATAAGCAGGATGTAGACAAGCTTGAAGGTTTTATAGCAAAATATAATGCTATGGGCAATATTCGCATGCAGTTGATAACAGACAGCCCCTCGTCTTTTAAGGGCTTTACCACAAGCTACGGCATGTTTTCTGGCGTTAACGACTATATCGCCCTAATGGCTAAAAAAGACGACAAAACCGCCGTGGAGCGTGTAGGTTATTATGGTCAACTATTAATCCTTCAAGCTACGGTTTTAGGCTTGCACACCTGCTGGGTGGGCGGTGCTTTTAAGGCATCCTTAATGCCTATAACCATCGCCGATGATGAGATGCTTGTTTGCGTCATCCTTATAGGCAATGCCACAGGCAAAGAAAGCGGCATGGGCAAGATGATCCACAAAATATCTCATATAAAAAACAAGAGCTTAGAGCAAATGTATACATCAGACAGGGCAGATGAATCTGTGCCTGATTGGTTTATGAGTGGGATGAGGGCGGTAGAAAAAGCCCCCTCTTCAGGCAACCGAAAGCCTGCGGTTTTCACTTATAAAGAGGGCAGGGCAAGGGCAAGTGTGAAGGATATTTCAAACAAAATGTTTGCTATTGACCTTGGCATTGCAAAGCTACATTTTGAGATAGGTGCGGCCTGTTGCCAACATTGCGACACCGTTATAAATGAAAGGTGGACGTGGGGCAACGGCGGAGGGTATAACAATGAAAGATAAAGCGTTAGCATTCTTAGAGAGGAACAAACCTCACCATATAGACATGATTTTCCCTATCCAGCGAGCCACGGCAGATATTATGTATGCGGAAGATGACGGGGTGCTGATGCAGGAGCTTGAGAGTGGCATTTTCATGCTATCTGCCACCTGTATAGACAAGGGCAAGCAGCTTTTAGACCAGCTAGGTCGTAAGGAGTGTTATTGCTTGCATCAAAAAGAGCTGGCGGATTATTTATATGCTAAGTATGATTTTGAAAAGCTTATGTCTATATTTCAAGGGGTTTATCTTAGCTTGGATGAGCTTAAACACGAAGCTGCCCCTCGTGCAAAAATAAAGCAGCTGGATGCCAGCTATATAGATGCAGTGTGCCAAATATATACAACAATTGGTGAGGATTATACAAAAGGCAGGGTTGCTAAAGGTGATGTTTATGGTGGTTTTATTGATGGCAACCTTTGCGGCATAATAGGTCAGCATGAAGAAGGCGGCATAGGCATGCTTGAGATTTTGCCTGAATATAGGCGACAAGGCCTCGGCATAGAGCTTTCGATTTTTATGACCAATTTGATATTAAAAAGGGGGCAGACACCCTTTGTGCAAATTAAAGAAGAAAACCACGCTTCTATGCACCTTTGTAACAAGCTGGGATAT
>WQVB01000053.1 GCA_009781815.1 Defluviitaleaceae bacterium | reverse complement strand
GGATGACGAAAAGAAGGAGCACCCTAAAACAACCCGCCCGCTCCTTTTTGATTAAGCATAAGAAAAATATCTCAACTGCCAAAGCTGAGAAGCTTGGGCTTGCTTGTTTGGAGCCACACACCAAGGAGGGTAAACACGAATACCACGTTTACCGCCTACACCATTTATTGATATAATGCCCTTATCAATCAGCACATCTTTAGGGAAAATAAAATGCCCAAAATTTTCGCCATCCTCCATTTTAATGACGAAAAAATCTATATTGTCGGTTATATCATGAGGTCTTGTTTTGCCGCTTTCGGCATCTCTCTTCCATACAGATACAAACTGCCCAACCTTCTTCGGGGTTATTTTGGCAATGCGAAACAGGGTGTTTTCCTCACTCATTACCCTAAAATCCCATCAACCCACTTGATAATATCTTGATAAACCTCTTGGCGGTTAAGCTCAAAAAGCATCTCATGCCTTGCGTTTTGATAAAGGGTGATTTGAACCTTCTCATAGCCAGCGTCCATCAAGTCTCCATACACTTTTACAACACCCTTGCCAAAATCTCCAACAGGGTCGTTTAAGCCAGAAAACAAGAAAATAGGCTTGCCTAGAGACATACGCATAAGCCAAGATTTTGAGTTCACAAGGCTGTTAAGTCTCAATATATTTATATATCCGCTATGGGTCATAGCAAAGCCGCAAAGGGGGTCGTTTTCAAAAGCCGCCACTTGATACACATCTCTTGTACGCCAAGAAGGCCCGTGGTCAGAATGTTTAAAGTTTTTGCCAAACCGTGCTTCTAGCTGGTTGCCTATCCACGTGGCTTCTTTATTGCTTTGCTTCTTTTTAATGTATTTTCTATTAGAAAACAGGCGGTGCAAAAAGCTTAAACCCTTGCTGCCGCCAGATGTGCCTGAAAAAGCGGCTGCAACATAGTCCATATCCCACACGGCACACACATAGCGGGCGATTAAAGAGCCAGTGCCAATGCCCAAAAGCACCACAGGCATGTCAAACTCTCTTTTCATAAGGGTTGTTAGCTTGTGTACGTCTTTTGCTAGTGCTTTATGGCCGCCATGCTCTATATGGCCAAAGCGGCCGCCTGCAGAGCCTCCATGGCCTAGGTGGTCGTTGCCGCACACAATATACCCTTGCGACACCATCACACGGGCAAAGTCTACATAACGTAAAATATGCTCGCTTGTGTTGTGAACTATTTGTATAATACCTTTAACTTCTGCATCGCCAACAGGCTTCCAAACGCAAGCGTGCACTGAGCTTTCCCCATCGGCTGAGCCATAAAAAATTTTGCTTGTTTCCATATTTGAAGCCTCCTTATTTATTGAGTTCACCTCGAATTTTATACAAGGTCATCTCGCTCTACATTTAATCCAATCCTATATATATTATCATATCACACTTTGCACAATATGTCCAATTGGCTGTGAAATTGAAGTGGCAATTGTGTGCATCGTCATCTTAATTCGTCAATCTTTCGAGCTTGTCATTGCGAGCTTGTCTCGCCTAAAAGCAGGCTCAACCTTTGGATCCGCAATATACTTGCAGCGAAAACAAAAGCACCAAACCCCCCTAGTCGTCATCCCTTGCTTGACACGGGATCTAATTGGAGAAGGGCAGGCTTAGTTGGGTGTCCACTATCATACATAGATCCCGTGTCAAGCATCCTAAATCAAGTTCAGGACAGGCTCGATGACGAGACTTGGGTTCGTTTCGCCACAGGTCTAATAACGCTATGAAGACCTTTTACCCACATCCTACCCACACCCATAAAATTTTAAAAAAGCATCAAAAAATTTCCTTGTATCATATGCCCATTTCAACTAACAATAATATTCGAGTAGATTTTTTTAAAAAGCTATATAGCAATTTATCTTGAAAACAGCCCCAAGCAAGGCCGAAACACAGGGCATTAACTGGGTTCTCGGGTTAAGTTTGGGGTGATTTTCAAGTTAATTGTCTATAACTCAACTATTTTAGGAGGAATATTTTATGAAAAAGAGAATTTTATTAACTGGCCTTTGTGTTATAATGGCGAGTGTGGGCATATCTCAAATTGCTATGGCTGCAAACCATGAGTCTAGCGGCATACCTGCAGCAACTACCGCTAGCATTTTTCGCAAAAAGGAAAAAGATAACCAAAAGCCAGAAGCCCCACAACCAGAAGCAACACAAGAAAAAGAAAAATGCCCAGGAGGCAAAACTTGCCCAGATAAAGAGGTAACACCAACGGCTAAGCCTGTGCCTGCCCCAACCCAAACCCCTGAGCCAACCCCAGTGCCAACAACCCCAGCTTCTACAACCCCTGAAGCCCCAAAAGCACCAGAAGCTCCAACCCCAGCACCAAAGCCTGCAACTCAAACAGGTAGAAGCTTAGTATAACTCAAATAAAAAACCGCCCCTACATTGGAGCGGTTTTTGTTTATTGTGATATTCCATACAACTTATCGTCATCCCGTGCTTGACACGGGATCTATGTGGGCTTAACGTCGTTACCAGGTATCTTGCGAAACAAAACACCTTACACACAATCACCCCTGTAGGGAATGGATTTATCCATTCCTCTATCAGATCTGCACCTCTCTATCCCTTAGCAAGATGAGACGGAATGGATAAATCCATTCCCTGCAGCGATAAAGCATCTTGCTTTGTTTTGCTGCAGGTCTGTTGTGGGTTTGAATGGTACTAACTAGGAAGAAGATCTCGTGTCAAGCACGGGTTACGGGTTGCGGCTCAAGCTTACGCTCGGCCCCTATATTCCCCCGTGCGGGTGTCTATCTCTAGCACATCGCCAATGTTGATGAAAAGCGGCACATATACCAAAGCCCCAGTCTCAAGGGTGGCAGGCTTTGTGGCTCCTGATGATGTGTTACCCGCAAAGCCTGGCTCGGTCTCTGCCACGGCTAATTTAACTATAATCTCTGGCTCTATACCTAAAATATTTGTGCCATGAAAAAGCATGTTAACAATGTCGTTTTCACGTACAAATTTTAAAGAACTGCCAATTTCACCTTCACCAACAGCTATTTGGTCAAAGCTTTCTTGATCCATAAAGTGATACACTTCGCCATCATTGTAGAGGTATTGCATCTCTTTCCTCTCTAAATGTGCCTTTGGCATCTTTTCTGAAGGGCGGAAGGATTTTTCAATAGTTGTGCCTGTTTTAACATTTTTCATCTTAGTGCGAACAAACGCTGCCCCTCGCCCAGGTTGCACGTGTTGAAACTCTATAATAGTGTAAATGCCACCTTCATACTCAACGGCCATGCCGTTTTTAAAATCTCCTGCTGATACCATATCTATTTCCTCTTTTCTATATGATTTTTTAAATACATTACAGCCATTTTGTACCCCTCTACACCAAAACCACTTACAACGCCCACACAAACAGGAGCTGTTACAGATTGATGGCGAAAGACCTCTCTTGCATATATATTTGAGATATGCACCTCTACCGTAGGCAACGCAACTGCCGCTATAGCGTCTCTAATAGCATAGCTATAATGGGTAAAGGCTGCTGGGTTTATAACAACCCCATCCACATCACCCTCAAGGCAACTGTGGATAAAATCAATTATCTCGCCCTCGTGGTTAGATTGAAAAAAAGACGCAACAACGCCCGCCTCATCACAATAAGATGAAACGCTAGCCACAAGGCCCCCATAGTCTACCTTGCCATATATTTCTTTTTCCCTAGCCCCAAGCAGGTTAATGTTAGGGCCATTAATAATGGCTATCTTCATCTCTTAATTATAAAATATGGCAGGGCTGTTGTCAAGGGAGATTATTTGTATCTAAATAATCCGATTCGTCATCTTGAACTCGATGTAGGGATAGCCCTAGATCTCCTATGCTGATTAACTCATAGAGATTGCAGGTCAAGCCCGCAATAGATTTGAAATGAAACGAACCCAAGTCGTCATCCTGAGCTTGACTCAGGATCTAATTGGAGAAGGACAGTCCTAATTAAGATATGCACTAACCTAGTTTCACCTGAAAACCAAGGCTCAACCAAGGCATAGATCCTGAGTCAAGCTCAGGATGACGATGTAGTTATCATTCCTGCATTTCTAATAACCTTGACAAAACACGTTTTGACACGTATAATGAAGGGTACACTATATAAAACACCCCCATACAACCCCAATTGCGGGGGCGTACTGGTTTCGACGGGGACAAAGAAAACATGGATAGCCATCTGCGGTGCCACCCGCATCACCAAGGCAAAAGTTAAATATAACTGACAATAACAAATTAGCTTTTGCTGCTTAATTAAAGCGGCTGCCTACCCCTATATCCTATCGATAGGGCATCCGGCATCGACTAGATAGGGAACATCTTGCAGCCCCTCCCTGAGCTGCAAGATAGACCTAAGGGATACCCTTTTGGCAGTTTTGTTGCTTTTACACCAAAAGGGGAAGCTCCAAAAGCGACTATGATGGAAGAAGTCTGTGTGGCCTAATCTTCGGACAGGGGTTCGACTCCCCTCGCCTCCATTTTAGCTATGGCTGGCTTTGTGCTACCATGAAAACTTACAAAAGAATAGGGGGATACTTATGAGAAAAGCCATTATTTTTGTGTTACTTATTTTGGCTTTATTTGTGTTTTCGGGATGCCCTAGCAGAGGCAATTCATATGATGATGAAATGAAGCAAGAGGACAAGCTTCTGGATCCTAAAATGTCTGATTTTTTAGACTTCCAACTTGAACTGTATCAACGTAACTCATTAGTAGCTGCTAGCTTCAACTTTGATGGATTTAGCGTGTGGTTTACAATAACGCCCGAGCGTCTATACTCGGAGTCAATTGGAGGGTATTTCTTTAATGCGAGAATCACTTCCAACACAACGACTGCGGCGGTTGTCAGTAATGTAAATGGTAGATACAAACTAGTCGATGAAATTGATGTTAGTTTCAAGTTTGAACCCCTTAGCTTATCAAATATTTTTCATGAATTACCTAATGATTTTTTTGGAGACATTAGTCGACGCATAACAAATCATTATGATTATCAAGTTTCAATCATGCAAACTGGTCATTCTGGTCAAGTCTCATCATTTACAATTCATACGCACGAGCAGCTATTTCTAATTTACATTAGTGATTGCACTATACCTAATCCAATCCGCATGGTTGTGTTTTCTGAGGATGGAATACAAGCTGACCACACACATCAAATGTTAGGTGAGCAAGCCCGTTGGCTTTTGAGGGATATTAAAAACCTCACTTTCTTCCCCGAAGAGGCTGCCTTAATAATCGAAAGTCAATCCTATAGGCTATACGCAAATATAAATGGCGTAACATCAAACATAATAACCCCTCACAGAAATTTTCAATCTACAAAGTATGGTGAGCTTATACTATTTGACCAGTTGTTTAATATCCATCACCTAGATGCAATGGCTAAAATTTATATGGCTATAGATTTCCAAACCACAAATGGCATGATGTATTTTTTACCTAACCTTAACAATATCGACTATCGAAGCGAGGAATTAAGGCTCAGTCGTTTAAATTTAGAAGCAGGTTTTCAAGAGAATGTGCTGATACATAATTTCTATCCAGAAACGGTCTTTAACCACTCTTTTGATGATAGAGGTCTGATAATTTATACAGAAATTGCAGCATATCTATTCAATCATGATTTTGAGCTAACTCATAAAGTGTCTTGGCCTGAAGAAGTTGATACTACTCACATACATAGTGCTTGGCGTTTTTCACGCACCGTAGCTTTTAACCATAATTTTACCAAGTTGGCCTATTCTGGGTATATTGATGATGTATATGGGTTGTATCTATTTGATTTAACTACAAGCTCTCCTCCTTCTTTAATTAGAGAGCGTATTATGATATATGATGGTGGTGCTTATGGCGGGTATCCTAGATTTGAATGTCCTTTCCCTACTAGATTTACTTCAAACAACAAACTACTTGTCGGTATCGTCGTGTGGGAAGGAATATCTTTTTATGAGCTTATAGATTTTGAAGGAAATGTGCTTAACCACCTTCCTGGCGGGATGATTTTTTTAAACCCATACATGGCTTTGTTTGTTTATTCCCTTCCTTCCGGGTTTCAATATTTAAATTTTAAGGAGAATACATTGCATCCTGCAAACTGGTGGGGATTATACACAAGCGAATATCATGATAAGTGGATGGCAGACAGGGTGAATTTTCGGGATTTTGAAAGATTAGCCGACACTGATACTTTAACTGGTCTTCTATATGACCCTAATAATCCTTATATATGGTATATTAGCAGCATCGTTGGCAATTCAAGATGGGGCGAACCAGATGATGCGACACTCTCTTATATCCGCCGTTTGGATTTTGAAAACAAAACATCAGAGATAATATTTTCTGCAGAGAAAACTCAGATAACTATCATATCTATAAGCCCTTGCGGTGCAATAGTCTTCGCATACAGCGGCCAAGAAGGCGACGGGTTTGCGATTTTTTGCAGAGACTAAACTTTAAGATTAGGGAACTTTTGGATTATGAGTGCCGTCTATAGCTATATAAAGTAAAAAACTACGGAGGTGCTTTTTATGAAAAGATTATTACGGGCTGGCATGCTGGCCATAGGGTTGTTAATGTTTGCAGGCTGTGCGGTTGTTGATGAATGTGGAGACCCGCCGTCATGTGATGGAGGTTATGGTGCGGGGTATGGCTATCATGATTGCGACAAAGAGCCACCATGCCAAGGGGCATATTACCCAGACCGCCACAATATCGCTATTGATAGATATCAAGAGAGTGATGAAGAGGCTATAAGAATAGGCATTACCAATGCTGTGCATGATGATGTGGGGCAGATATTGATGTTTTTTGGCGGTGGGGTGGACTTTTCTGTTGTTAGCAGCCGTGATATGAGCAGTCTTCAGCGTTTAAGTGAGTTTTACGCCATCTTTATCAATTGTGGCAGCCATAGTGATATAGATGAAGATATACTTCGAGCTTATGTAGAGCAGGGGGGCATTGTATATGCATCAGACCTTGCCAGCACCCCTTTGGCACGAGCATTTCCTGGGGTGTTTAGATATACCAGCGTTAGCTCTTCTATGACGGTGCGTGGTGCTGATGTAACCCATACGAGCTTAGCGTCTCATATGGGGGTATCTTCCCTAGACGTGGTTTTTAACATGGGCGGGTGGAATGTTATAACCCAGCTTTCGGAAGAGGCTACGGTGTATATTGAAGGTTATATACCAAACCACGGCACATCTCCTTTGGCAATATCCTTTGAATATGGGGATGGAATGGTGTTTTTTACGTCGTTTCATAACAATGCTCAAGCCACCTCAAGTATGGTGATTTTTGTTGAATATCTTATTTTTAGAATGAAGCATATAGAGGCGGATAGGCACTTGGCTGAAAGGGCTGAGAGGGCAGGGTTTGTTCACAGCGGCAATGTTTTTGGCTTTTTTGGTGCAGCGCGCAATGTAGGTAACGTGATGGCTGCGGCAGAAGGTGCTGGGGCTAACTTTAGCATGGATATGATGGAAGATAGTGCAGAATTGGAGAGCTTTTTTGCTATGGCACCTACCACTTCCGCCCCTTCTTTAGCATCTCAGCAAACTTTTAGCTATAATTTTGGCGAAGGGGTTGACTTTATGTTAATGGTAGAGGCTAGCGGGCAGCCCTTTACTATCAGGCTTTAT
>WQVB01000052.1 GCA_009781815.1 Defluviitaleaceae bacterium | reverse complement strand
TTGTGATATGGCTTGCTTGCCACACTTCCTTCCAGGCTATCAAGTGCTTGACCCTGACTTTGCATCTTTCGTTGCAGGTGTTGCTGGCACTGACCCTGAGGCGGCTGCAAACAATGCAAATGCAGCTCGTAAAAAGTTTGAAGACTATTGGGGTGTTACTTTAAACCCAGCCCATGGTAAAACTTCTCACGAGATGGTAGATGCTTCAGGCACTGGCGAAATTAAAGCCATGTACTTTATGGGTGCAGACCCAGCCACAATGAACGCAAACTCTAACCATGTTATCGAGAGCTTAAGCAAATGCGAATTTGTTGTAGTTCAAGATATGTGGGTAACCGAGACTGCTAAGCTTGCTGACGTTGTACTTCCTGGCACGTCTATGGCTGAAAAGTCAAACACTTATGTAAACACAGAGCGTCGTATACAGCTTACAACTGCAGCTGTAACCCCTGTGGGCAATTCTAAGCCTGACTATCAAATCCTCATCGACTTGATGGAAGAGTTTGGAGTAGCTAACAAGTGCCGCACTCCTGGCGAGATTATGCAAGAAATTGCTACCCTTGTGCCATCGTGGGCTGGTGTTGACTATGACAAGATAAACCGTCGCAACACTCGCTTTGAGGGTGTACGTTGGCCAATTGCTAAAGGCAGCGACGAAGGTATGCGTTGGTTACATAGTGCAAGCTTCCCTGTTGGCAAAGCTAAGTTCTTCCCAGTTGAGTGGAAGACTATCGCAGAGCCCCCTTGTGATGAATACCCAATGGTGCTTGTAACGATCAGAAGCCTATGGCATTATGATAATATCGAGCAATCGGGCAAGTCTAAGGTGCTTATGGAGCTAGAGCCTACTGGCTATCTTGACATCCACCCAGCTGATATGGTTAAATATGGCTTAAAAGATGGGGATAAGGTTAAGATGACCTCTCGCCGTGGTGAAACTTATGCAACTGCTCGCACTTGCAATAACATCCAAGAAGGCGATGTGTTCTCTGACTTCCACCACAAAGGCACCCACATCAACAAGCTTACAATCGACGCTCTTGACCCAGTAGCTAAAGAGCCTGAGCTAAAGGCTTGTGCTATTAAGATTGCAAAGGCGTAAGGCTTGCAAAGGTTATTTCCTTGTGATATAATAAAATTAAATTAATACAATCTCCGACCCAAAAAACCTAAACCCTTGTAAGGCATGGTTTTCGGGCGTGGGCTTTGATGCCCGCCAGGGGAGGTTTGGAAACGAGCCTCCCTTCCGTTTGAAAAGGGGAAGCAACATAAAGCGTGATGGTCTTATTTACGTGTGTTTAAAAACCCTTTTCGATATATTCGAGAAGGGTTTTTGTTTTTTGGATCGCCATCCCGCCCCGCCATCGCCATCCCTCACCCCCACCGTCATCCCGTGCTTGACACGGGATCTAATTGGAGGAGGGCAGTCTTAGCTGGGTGTCCACTATCATACATAGATCCCGTGTCAAGCACGGGATGACGGTAAGGGGAGTGGGATGACAAGTAAATAATTACAATTAGGAGTGATAAAATGGTTTCTTTACCAAATATGCTTATGATAGGCTCAACAGGTCGCAACAGCGGCAAAACAACCTTTGCGTCAAAGGCTATTGAGCATTTTTCTCAAACAAGGCCTGTGATAGGCTTGAAAGTTACAACTATTAATGAAGGGCATGCTTGCCCAAGAGGGGCAGGGGGGTGTGGTGTTTGCGGTGCGGTTAAAGATGCTTACGAGCTAATTGAAGAGACAAATGCAAACATGGAGAAAGATACGTCTTTACTACTTAGAAGCGGTGCTAAAAAGGTATATTGGTTAAAGGTGAAAAGACCACACCTTGAGAAAGGCATTGCAGAGTTTGTGGAGAAGATAGACAGCGAAAGCTTGATAATATGCGAATCTAACGCCCTCCGCAATGTGGTGCAGCCTGGCATGTTTTTGATGATTGATAACGAAGAAGAGGGGCTGGCAAAGCCATCTGCCGCTAGTGTAATGCATATGGCTGATGAGGTGTTTAAAGGCGACATTCGCCCCCATACAAACGATATTTTAAGGAGAATCGACTTATGAGAAAGTTTTTGTTATCTGTTTTAGGCACAATATCGCTATTGGCTTTTGCGGCTTGCGGAGGCAATGGAGGCAGCGAAAACAACAACGAAGAAGGCGGAGAGCTGCTTATAGGTGCAGCTGCAAGCCTTACGAACGTAATGCAAGAGCTTGGGGATATTTTTGTGGAGGACAACCCACATATAGCCATAGAGTTTACCTTTGCGTCTTCAGGGGCATTGCAAACCCAAATAGAAGAGGGTGCACCTATGGACATTTTCTTTTCGGCGGCTATGGGACAAATGAACGCTTTGGCAGAGCAAGGGCTTATCTATGGTAGCAGCCGCAATTTGCTTAGAAACTCTATAGCGTTGATTGTGCCTGTTGGCAGCCCCTTAAACCTTGGCGGCTTTGATGATATTTTGAATCATAATATTGAGCTATTAGGCTTGGGAGATTACACATCCGTACCAGGCGGCAGGTTTGCCCAAGAAGCCTTTGAAACTTTAGGCATATGGGGCGAAGTTTATGATAAAGCTGTTTTTGCTCCAGATATACGCACGGTTTTAACATGGGTAGAAACGGGGCAGGTTGATGCTGGCGTGGTGTTTATGACGGATGCTGCCACCACAAATCAGGTGCAGGTTGTGGAAGTTGCAAACCCAAGCTGGCATTCCCCTTCAATTAACCCTATTGGTATTGTGAGAGATAGCCAAAACACTACCCTTGCACAAGATTTTGTTGAGTTTTTGTTTTCAAGTGAGGCAGAGGTTGTGTTTGAGAGGCATGGCTTTAGTATGTATTAGGAGGCTGTATAAAATGAGGCAAATAGCCACCAAAGATGCGGTAGGGCATATATTATGCCATGATATAACCGAGATTGTAAAAGATGTAAAAAAAGATGCCGCCTTTCGCCGCGGCCATGTGATTAAGCAAGAAGATATTGAGGTTTTGCACTCTTTAGGCAAGTTTAACTTGTTTGTTTGGGAAAAGCAAGAGGGCATGATGCATGAGGAGGATGCGGCACAAATCCTCAAAAAAATCTCTCAAAACAATAACATGAGGGTGAGTGATGTTAAAGAGGGTAAGGTTGAGCTTTTTTCTGAGATTGATGGCCTTTTTCAAGTGGATGTGGGGCGGGTTGATGCCATTAATAGCCTTGGGGAGATTTCTATGTCTAGCCGCCATAATAATGTGCAGGTTAAAAAAGGCGATAAGGTTGCAGCTTCTAGGGTTATACCTTTGTTGATTGGCGAAGATAAGATGGACAAGGTAAGGGAGATTGGGGGCGATGCTCCACTTTTTAAAATACTACCCTACAAGCCCCTAAAAGCCGCCATTGTAACCACGGGGCGAGAGATTTCAAAAGGGCGTATAAAAGATGCATTTACCCCCGTTATTTTTAAAAAGCTTGAGGAATATGGCATATATGTTATAGCCCAAGAGCTGGCTGGGGATGAGAAGGAAGATATAAAAGACGCCATTTTAAGGTTTTGTGATAAAGGGGCAGAAATTATTATTTGCACGGGTGGCATGAGCATAGACCCTGATGACGCCACCCCTGGGGCTATTAGAGCTACGGGGGCTGAGGCTATTACATATGGCACGCCTGTGTCTCCTGGCAATATGCTGATGTTGGCTTATTTAGGCGATATACCCGTTGTTGGCCTGCCTGGATGCGTTATGTATGAAAAAGCCACAATTTTTGATATTGTGCTACCTCGCTTGGCTGCGGGGGTTAAGATGAAAAATGAGGACTTTGCAAAGATGGGTGTTGGTGGCTTGTGTTTAGGTTGCAAACCTTGCTTTTACCCTGCCTGTGCCTTTGGAAAGGGGTGCTAGCGTGAAAATAGAGCTGGAGGAAGCTTTAGAGCTGATAAAAGCAAATATAGCCCCCATTATGAAGGCGGATGATATAAGCATATTGGATGCAGCAGGGCGTGTTTGTGCTGAGGACGTTAAATCACCCATATGTGTGCCGCCTTTTGATAACTCGCCTTTAGACGGCTATGCTTTGCGTGCAGAAGATAGCCACATGCCCCTTGAGGTGATAGACAGCATAACGGCGGGCATGGAATCTGAAAAGGCGTTGCAGTCAGGGCAAGCCATAGCTTTAACCACGGGCTGCCCTATGCCTAAAGGGGCGGATTGTGTTGTTGCACAAGAAAAAACCAAGAAGATTGAAGGCAAAATAAAGCCGCTGGAGATTTTAAGGCCTTTTCAAAATTTTCGTAAAAAGGGCGAAGATGTGGATAAGGGCGATATAATTATCAAAAAAGGTCAAGTGATAGACCATATAAAAATTGGAATGATAGCTAGCTGTGGCATGAATATGGTTAAAGTTTATGGCAAGCCTAAGGTGGCGGTTTTAGCCACGGGGGATGAGCTGTGGCCTAGGTGGAAGGGCCCGCTACCTGCTGGCAAAATATATTCTAGCAACGATATAATGATATACACCCGCATAAAGGAGCTTGGGGCAGATATGATAAAGCTTGAGGCTGCAAGGGATGATAAAGAAGATTTAGCTAAAGCTATTGTAGATATTGCTAAAGATGTAGATTTATTGATAACCACGGGCGGGGTGTCTGTTGGTGTTAAAGACCTGATGCCAGAGGTGATGAAGGATATAGGAGCAAAGACGATTTTTCATGGCATTAACATCAAGCCAGGCTCTGTGGCTATGTTTTCGAGATATGATGAGATGGCTATTTTAAGCCTTTCAGGCAACCCTCGCCCAGCAGCTATAACTTTAGAGCTTTTAGCACGCCCTATTTTGGCTGCAATGATGCAAAATAAAGACATAGAGCTTACGCCTAAGAAAGCTATAATGCAAGGTAATTTTGAGAAGATAAGCCCTAGCAGGCGTTTTGTATCAGGCATTTTTCCTAATGCTTTGCTAGATATTCCATCAAATTCTCCGCCGCTTAGGGTGGGGAGTGAGGTAACTATTTGGATGAGCAACAGCAAAATATAACTCAACTAAATACAGACGCAATAATTTAGTTAGCTTGGTTTGATTTTGATATTTATTTGTGGTATTATGAAGTTGTCTATATTAGACCTCCACGAAAACTAAATTCCGCCGCCTTTTCGGCTTATTTTTCGCTAGTTTGTGTTGTATCCTCCTAACAAAAGCTTTGGCTTTGGTGGCGACGACAGTCGGATACGCCTAGCCTAGCGAATACCAACGCTTTCGCTTTGCGAAAGTGGGCTTTGCCCAGTTTGCCGCAGGCAAACCGTAGGGCTCAAAAATCCAACGAAATTTAATTCCCGTGGAGGTCTATTACTTTAAGATTTTTTGTGAGGTATATTATGAAACTTAATACTGGAGATAATATCAAATATTTTCGCAAGAAAATGGGGATGGATCAAAAGCAGCTAGCCGAAAAAATGAACGTAACGGCAGGTACAATATCTAATTGGGAACAGGGCAAGTTTGAGCCTGATATAAAGGCTTTGATTGCTCTATCAGATATTTTTAACGTAGGCATGGAGGATTTAGTAAAGCTTAATACCTCATATTTTGAGATAGACCTTAACCCTCAGGGTGTTATGGCTGGCAACCAAAGAAGGGCTAGAGATATAGAGAGGGTTATAGATTCTAAAAAGCACACAATGTTTTTGGAAGATTTGAAGAGCGTGCTAATCAGCAATGATTTAAACGGAGACCACCAAAGCAAAGAAGAAAAAGAAGATAGTATTTTAACTTTGCTATGGACAAACCTTGACATTGTAACAAGAGGGAGGCTTGGCCGCAAAGACATGGAGAACCTAGCTTTTATGGTGTCTGTGCTAGGGCGAGCTATAAAATATTCTGACCATTCAACCCACAAATCAACAATAGAGCTAATATCCAATATCCTCCAAGAACGTAGAGGCGAAAATAAAAATTAATTTTTTTAAAAATAGTGTTGACACTTGGATTTTGCTATGATATAATTTAGTTAAGTTAAATTTATAGGAATAAATATAATTTTATTCAAGTTATATCATAGCAAGTATCTGCAGGTTTAAGATGAGGGTCATAACGAAGCTAAAATTCTTGCTGAACAAAAAAGCACAATCCTGCCTTTCGCTTGGAGAAGATTGTGCTTTTTTGGAATTTATAGTACTTAGGAGTTATATTACAAATGAAAAATTTTGGAGATGCCTTTATTCTTTGCGGTGGAAAAAGTAGTCGGATGGGCTTTGATAAAGCCCTGATGAAAATTGATGACGAGTATGTCATCAAAATAATGCATAGCAAACTTGAAGGAATATTTGACAACATCCGACTTTCCGCTCTTTGTGGTGAAAAGTTTGCTAGCTTTTGCATCGATATTGTGGAGGATATACACAAGGGCAGCTTTGGGCCAGCGGCGGCTATCCACACCGCTTTATCTGCAGCTGAGTCTCGATATATTTTTGTAGCTGCGGTAGACATGCCCCTTTTGAACATAGAGCATATAAAGCATATGCAAAAAACCATCGAGGAGTTGCTTAAAAGGGGAGAGAGCCCACACGCTCTCGTGCCTAAATGCGGTCAGTTTTCTGAGGTTTTGTATGCTTTTTATTCCATAGACACTATAGGCACATTTGAAAAACACCTGCAACAGCAAAGCTATAGAATGAGAGATATTTTGCTAGATATGGACGTTGTGTATCTGAATGAAGAAGAAAGCCGCCTTTTTGACCCAAAGCTTGCTATGTTTACAAATTTAAATTATGTAGAGGATTTGAAAAAGCTTGACCAAAATAGTTAATATAACAAAATATAAAGACGGCTTGCGAGAGGCTACCGCAGATGAAATTGTGGAAGAAAGCATTATAGCCCTCACCATAAATAATAAAGATATCTTTTATATTAATTGCCTAGCAAGCAACTTAAAGGAAATGACTGTGGGCTTTATGCTCTTTAAAGGCTTTATAGATCATTTTGAGGATATAAGGGAAATGACCATATCGCCCAAGGGAGATATTTTTGCATATACCCAAAACTTCACCAAGGGTAGGCGGGTTAAAGCCAAGCGTCGCAAGGGGTTGGACTATCAAAGGGTGATTAAAGCCTTGGAGATAAGTAACAGCTATGCATCCGACCTAAAAAGGACGGGCGGGGTTCACTCTGCCACCCTTTTGCTTGGTAATGGAGAAAGTATCACTTTTGAGGATATTAAGAGGCATAATGCAGTTGATAAGGTTGTCGGATATGTCTTGATGAATGGCTTAGATACTTTTGATTCTATCCTTTTTATTAGTGCTAGAATATCCGCAGAAATCACCTTAAAAGCCGCAAAGCTGGGAGTGGCTGTACTGATATCAAAATCTGCTGTAACATCTCTATCTATAGATATAGCTAGAGAACACGACCTGGCTCTTATTGGCTTTGCTAGGGGTGGTCGCCTTAATATTTATAATTAACAAAAAGCTCCGTAGCTGTATGCGGAGTTTTTTGTTTGTCTGATTTGCTCCAAGAGCAAAGAACCCCTCTTAGCCTGCATCCTTAGTCGGGATGTTTGTGAGAAATAAAAAATACCCGCAGATATATGCTGGGTATTAGTTCGTTAACGGAGAAAGGGGGATTTGAAACTCCCTTGGCCTGCATCTTTAGTAGGGGTGCTTATGAGAAATAAAAAATCTACTTAGATTATGAAATAAGTAGATTAGTTAATCGACGGAGAAAGGGGGAT
>WQVB01000051.1 GCA_009781815.1 Defluviitaleaceae bacterium | reverse complement strand
TATCTCCAAAAGAACATATGCGAAAAACTGGAAATATACTTTATTTTAAAGAGGCAGAGCAAATATCTACCATTTTAAACATCATGGGTGCCCATGCAGCCCTAATAGAGTTTGAAAACCATCGTGTTGATAAAGATATGAACAACGCCATCAACCGCACGGCCAACGCCGCCGCCGCAAACGAAGACAGGTTAATATCCGCCTCGGCAAGGCATATAAAAGATATTATGGATATCAAAAGCAGCGTAGGCCTTTCTATTTTAGACGCAAACCTCTTAGCCGTAGCAACCCTTCGTGTGGAGAACCCACTAGCAACCCTAGAAGAAATAGCCGCCAGCCTAAACCCACCAATATCAAAATCAGGGGTCAACCACAGGCTAAAAAAAATCGCTAAAATAGCTAGCCAATATAGAGTTTAAAGGAGGTAGGTCAAAGTGTTTCGCAGCAATATCAAAGCAAATGAAAACCTAGAAGCACGCCAAGTTGCCCTTTTGGTGCAAACTGCCTCAAATTTTTCTGGAAACACATTTATAGAGATGGGCGACAAAACCGCCAATGCCAAGTCTATAATGGGCGTTCTCGCTTTAGGCATCTCTAAGGGAGATATCATATCCATCTCGGCAGATGAAAACGAAGCTTTGCAGGCTTTGATTCACCTCAAAAATTTCTTTGAAGAGGCGTAAAAATATGTCTACATATCATCAAGATAAAGAACAAAAAAATATCCTAAAAATAAGGGAGCTTCAGAAAGACTTGCCTCCCTTTGTTGCGGAATTTTTTAGAAACAAGGCAGACTATACCTCAAGCCAAACCCGCCTGGCCTATGCTTATGATTTGCGGCTGTTTTTCAACTTTCTAGTTAACGAAATCCGAGATATAGCCGCCGATAATGTTGATAACTTCACCTTGGAGCATTTTGGTCAAATAAATGTAGCTCATATAGAAGAATTTATGGAGTATTTGTCATATTACGTTAGCTCTGACGGCAGCGGCAAAGGCAAGGCTAGAGGTGTGCAAAACAAACTTGACGGCAAATCTCGTAAGCTTTCTGCAATACGCTCTTTATTTGCATATTTCTATAAAAAAGGCAAGGTACCTGCAAACCCTGCCGAGCTTATAGACACGCCGCCACAAAAAGAAAAAGCCAAGGTATACCTTGACGTAGACGAGATTGCAAACCTTATAGATGCGGCGGATAATGGCTCAAATTTAACCAAAAAACAGAAAGATTTTCACGCCTATACCCGCAGCCGAGATGTGGCGTTGCTTAGCTTGTTTTCAGGCACGGGCATACGTGTTTCAGAAGCTGTAGGCCTTAATATAAGCGACGTAGATGTGGATAGAGGCTCCTTTAAGGTTGTTCGCAAGGGCGGCAACGAGGCCATCTTGTTTTTTAACGAAGAGATAGAAATAGCCCTTAGGGAATATCTGGAGATACGCCTCGCCACCCAAGCTAAAGAAGGGCATGAGGAAGCTTTGTTTTTGTCAATTCAAAATCAACGCCTAGGGGTGCGTTCCGTCCAAAATCTCGTTAAAAAATACTCCACCTTGGCGGATAGCTTAAAAAAAATCACCCCCCATAAGCTTCGCACATCCTTCGGCACAAATATGTATAGGCAAACGGGGGATATATATTTGGTGGCGGATTTGCTAGGCCATAGCGATGTCAACACCACAAGAAAAAGCTATGCAGATGATAAACAAGAAGCAGGCCGCAGAGCTGTTCGCAACTTACGCCTTAGAAATGAGGATTAGGTTGCTCCAAAGCCTTTATCAACTCCTCCAAGCTATCAGCAACCTTATATGATACTCCTGGCTCTGATAGGGGCTTTTTAAAATCATAATTAGAAGCCCAGCTATAATCAACACATATTACTTCGCCGCTATCGTTATTGAAGAAAAGTGTGCAATCTGTGCTGCCTTCTGCAACACCAATATAGAAAAATGTGCCGCAACGCTGCATATATTGGGAAAATTCCGTTTGGCTGGATGAGGGATGACCTTGCTTTATTTGCCACAATACACATACATCAGGTTGAACTGCTTCTAGGTCATAAAAATGCTCCTCGCCATCTTCATCTATTATTTCGCCATGTATTTCCAAAAACCAATATGTTGAAAAATAAGCTTTTAGGTGAGGGTGGATTGAAAAGCCCAGCTCCTTTTCTAGTGGTTCAAAATCGATAGGTTCTGTTTGGAGCTTTGGTTGCCATTGTGCCCAGCCGCTTTCTGATAAAGTATCGGGAATGAATAAACCATTGTTTATTCTATCGCTAGCGGGTAGTTCCATATCTTCTGTGTCAACTTTGCTAAAATAAATATCAAATGCTTCTTTCATGCTCATTTTTAATCTCCTCATAAGAAAGTAGGGGTTATTTTATCTATTCGCAAAAGGTAACTTTTGCGAATAGATATGTTTGTTTCTAGCTAATATCATTCAATTATAGCGTATTTCACATGGGAGGTCAAGCTATGAAAAATCCTAAAAAACTAATGTTTTTACTCATCCCTATTTTGTTGGTTGTTGTATTTTTGGCTATTAATGCTATGATAAGAAATCAAGATAAAGTTTATGTAAGGTTGAGGATAAATACATTTGTTGGCTTTAGCGGCTATGCAAATGATCCAAACGCCCCTAGTGGGCCTGCCAATCCCTTTGCTGGCATTGGCCCGCAAAATATGTCGAGAGGAGATGAGGTAGTCTTCGATAATCGGGGCGTTGAAGGTCGCATCAGAATCATATACATTTCAGATGATTATGTAGCTATTCAAATTAGAGGCGGGCATTTGACATCTCAACATACACCCATAAGCACTAGTAGGCAAACCTTTAATGTATATTATGAAACAGATTTTAGGCTATTCGGAGTGGATGCTATAGGCTTTAGCGAAGGGTGGATATTAAATTTCACAAGAGAATAAGGACAAAAAGCAACCCCTAGCTAGAACGTCATCCTGAACTTGATTCAGGATCTATGTAGGCATGCACAAACCCACATAGATCCTGTGTCGAGGTAGGGATAATACTTGCAAGTTTAAGAAAATTACCGCCTGAAGCAACCTTGATATAATTAAGGCTGCTTTTTTGTTTCATCAAGATAAACTATTCGCAAAACAATCTCAAGCACCACCTTTTCCACATTAAATTCATCTTATCCACCATATAATCATCTTAAGTATTCGCAAAAATAAACACATCAACTAACATTTCCACAATCAAGCCACATTATACACATCAACTATTCGTAAAACATCAAACTGTCTAGGATAATCCCTCTTCATTTACACCAGATATGTGAATAACCTGTGGATAAGCAACTATTCGTAAAATCAAGGCTACTTCCCGCCCTTTTCCACACTATTCACATATAAGTTATACTAATATAAGTTTTTCTAATGTGTCGACTTTTTCCTTTACAAAAGGTGATAAATATGTTATATATCATAGTAGCAATATATTTTCACAAGATGATAAATGGATGGTGTTTAGATAAAAATGAAAGATAACAATGCCATAAAACTAGCCCTTTTAGCAGGCGAGATTATGCTGGCTTCTGGAGCAGAGACCACAAGGGTTGAAGACACCATGCAGCGTCTAATGGATGCCGCAGGCCTTATCGACCCTGAGACATTTTGCACCATCACAGGCATCTTTGCCTCCGCAAAAGACAAAGACGGCAACATCATCACCAAGGTGCGTAGGGTGCAACAAAAAGATAGGGAAAATAACTTTGCCAAAATAGCCAAGGTAAACAACCTCTCTCGCAACTTTGTGCACGGCAAAATGACCATAGACGAGGCATTGCAAACCCTAAAAGACATTGACGCCGTGCCCCCCTACTCTAACCTAGTTAAAGTTTTTGGGGCGGCCATCGCCTCTATGTGTTTTGCATATATGTTTGGCGGCACGTGGCTCCACGCTATAAACGGCTTTTTGTCTGCCGCCCTTATGCAAATACCAATCCTTATAATGGAAAAGCACCAAGTTATACCTATGCTGCGTATTGTGGCAGGGGGTGCTTTAGGCGCACTATTCGCCCTCGCCTTCATCAACCTAGGCCTTGGTGAAAATATCGAGTTTGTGGTTATAGGCGCTATAATGCCTCTCGTTCCAGGTGTGGCCCTTACAAACGCTATTAGAGACGTTTTAGACGGCAATATGATAGCAGGCTCTGCCCGCATATTAGAAGCTCTCTTAATAGCCGTTGCAATAGCCGCAGGCGTAGGCACCACCATGGCAACGTGGATGTCCATTTTCGGAGGTGTTTTTATATGATAATGCAAACCATCATCTCATTTTTTGCGACTATCGGCTTTTCCATCATTTTTAATGTGCCTAAAAAAGAGTTGGTTTTTTGCGGCCTAGCAGGTGCATTGGGCTGGTTGATATACATGCTGTTTGATGTGTTTTTAGCTCACGCAACAGTAGTTGCAGCTGTTTTTGTAGCCGCCATATTTGTTACGGTAGTATCTCGCTTTTTAAGCACCATACGCAAAATGCCTACAACAATTTATATGATACCCGGGGTCATCCCCCTAGTGCCTGGTGCTGGCATATATTTTACAATGTTTTACATCATCACAGGCGAAAACGCCCAAGCCATGCTGCAAGGAGTAGAATCCCTTAAAATAGCAGGTGTTATAGCGGGTGGGCTGTTAATCGTTCTATCTCTACCAAGGCGATGGTTCGCACTTAAATCGATTCAAAAATAGGAGGATATAAATATGAACAAAAACGTTATAGTTGGGCAGTCTGGCGGGCCTACGGCGGTTATAAACTGCTCTTTAGCTGGAGTTTTTCTTTCGGCTTTAGGCAACCCTAAAATGGGCAAAATTTTCGGCATGAGAAATGGCGTGAAGGGTCTTTTAGAAAAGCGATATATCAATATGGGTGATTATGTAAAAAACCAAGCAGACCTTGACCTTCTAAAGGTTACTCCATCATCTTTTTTAGGCTCTTGCCGCTACAAACTCCCCTCACCTGCTGGTAGTGATGAAGATAGAGCCGTCTTTGCCCAAATTTTTGAAATTTTAAATGAGCTTGAAATTGGTTATTTCTTTTATATAGGCGGCAACGACTCTATGGACACTATAATGAAGTTATCCACATATGGCGAAGAAATAAACAGCCCTATTCGCTTTATCGGCGTACCAAAAACAATTGATAACGACCTTGCAGGCACCGACCACAGCCCAGGTTTTGGCTCCGCTGCCAAATATGTAGCCACCTCTACAAAAGAAATCATTCTCGATGCTCAAGTTTATAACAACGGGGCAGTTACAATAATCGAGGCTATGGGCCGCAACACAGGCTGGCTTGCAGCTTCTGCCTCCTTAGCAAAGGGTGATGATTGTGTTGGAGTAGACGCAATCTACCTTCCAGAGGTAGCTTTTGATATGGATAGCTTTTTGAATAAAATTTCAAATTTAACCCAAAACAATTACAGCCCCGTGGTTGTAGTTTCTGAAGGCATAAAGCTGGCTGATGGCAGGTATATATCCGAGCTTGGTCGAGAAAATGTTAGTGTTGATGCTTTTGGACACATGCAACTTACAGGCACGGCAAGCTACCTTGCAGCTCAAGTTAAAAGCAAAACAGGTGCAAAGGCACGTGCTATAGAGTTTGCCACATTGCAGCGTTGTGCAACCCACTTGCAATCTGCAACAGATGCTAAAGAAGCCTTTGAGCTTGGCTTTAAAGCGGTAAACGCCGCATCAGAAGGGCAAACAAACGTAGTTGTAACAATCAATAGGCTCTCCAACAACCCATACTCTTTCCAAATATCTGCAACGCAAATATCAACTATGGCAAATGTAGAAAAAACCGTGCCTTTAGAGTGGATAACACCTACAAAAGACCACGTAACTGATGATTATATAAAATACGCCCTACCCCTCATTCAAGGGGAGAGCAAAACCTTTATAGAAAACGGCTTGCCGAAACATTTAAAAATTTAACAGTTGCTAAAAACCCCTAAAACTCGTTCATGTAATAATTATCTTGTATACCCAAAAGCTATCTTCAAAACCAAAAGCTATCTAGTATTTAAAAATAGCTTTAGGCAAAAATAATAAGGCGATGATGATTTGGATTTATTGCGAATCGAAAGGCTTCCTTTGAAAGTCAACAGACTCACAATAACTCCAAAATCGCTTTATATAGATAGCTTTTAAAAAACGGGAGGATTATCATGAAAATGAGAGCAAAAATTTTAGCAAGTTTAGCAGTTGGTTTAGTAGCGATAACGGCTACAGGTTGTGGAAGTCATTTAGCAAACAATGCAGTAGGTCTAAGGCACGACGGTAGAGTGCACCACACAACCCACACTAGAATGCACCACGGCACAGCAAGGCATAACGGTTATGTTAGAAACTATAACCTAGAAGGAACTGGACGCATAGGCAACTACTACAACAACCACAACAGACACGCAACACGCACTAATCGCTACAATCACAACCTTATAACAAGAGATGGCGTTTATTTAAGAGATGGTGCTGCACCAAAGCACAACACTCATAACACTCATAGCACAAAGCGTCATGCTAGAGATGGTTACAAGGCTAACCAACACATCAACCACAACACTACAACAAACACTCACAACCCTGCAACAACAAGAACTACAAACAACGCTCCAGCTTTTGACAGAACAGCTAGAGAAAACCGCTATTTAGAGCAAGGTAATGTAGTGAGAACTGCACCAAACAACACTAACACTAGAAATAACACTAACACTACACCTATTGTAACCAACAAAGCAAAAAATAATGTTACAAATAGCTAATATTTTTCAAAACAACAAAAAACACCCCGATTTTTACTCTCGGGGTGTTTTTTTATACTACTTCTTCAAATATAGCATATTTCTCCAACATCTCTTCAGCCTCATACTTATCCACATTGTATGAAAGCATAATTTCAGACATGATAATTTTCTTAGCGGTGGTTAAAATCTTCTTTTCGGCACTAGAAAGACCTCGCTCTCGCTCCCTGTGGTAAAGCTCATAAAACACAACGGCAGTCTGCTCAAAATCTCCAGTTTTTATTTTTTCCATATTATCTTTATGCCTTTGATTCCAGCTTTCAGATCGCAATGTTCGTTTTATGCTGCCTGCCACGGTCTCTAAAGTGCTTAGAATGTATCCACATTCCATTATTTTTCTTAAATTAGCACTTTCGATACTATCTTCGCAAAGCATAACCTTTAAATTGCCGAGAGGGATATTCAAAACATAATAATTACGCACAACTCCGTCGATGTTTTTTTCTTCAAAATCCTCTATAACGCCAGCTCCGTGCATTGGATACAAGACGATATCGCCTTTTGTGTACAACTTTACGTCCTCCTTTGTTTTCGAAAAACATCAAAATATAATTAAAATCATTATATCATATTTCTAGCTTTTTTGCAAGCATCATTGTATGTTTAATCCACATTCTTTAAATGGCAATCTCAATTTTGGCTTTAAAGGGGTGTGGCTGATACCCTTCCAAGGCAAAGTCTTCAACCTTAAAGTCATAGAAATTTTTAACATCAGGGTTTATGGTCAGCTTTGGTGCGGCTTTAGGCTCTTTTGATATTAATTCTTTAACGATGTCAACATGCCTATCATAAATATGAGCATCAGCTATAACATGCACAAGCTCACCCACCTGCAAGCCAGACACCTGGGCAAACATATGCATTAATATAGAGTATTGACACACATTCCAATTATTAGCCGCCAAAAAATCTTGGCTACGCTGGTTTAGAATGCCGTTAAGCTTGCCATCTGCCACATTAAATGTCATGCTATAAGCACAAGGATAAAGACCCATTGCATGCAAATCCTCATGAATAAAAATATTTGTCATTATGCGGCGTGAGGTTGGATTGTGCTTAAGGTCATATAGCACACGGTCAACTTGGTCAAATTCGCCCTCCTTATATTTATGTTTTTTGCTTAGTTGATAGCCGTATGCAAGGCCAATAGAGCCACTTTCATCTGCCCAACTATCCCATATTCTGGTTTTTAGGTTATTAACATTGTTGCATTTTTTTTGCCATATCCACAAAATCTC
>WQVB01000050.1 GCA_009781815.1 Defluviitaleaceae bacterium | reverse complement strand
TGCAGCTGATGATATATTTGGCATCTTTTATAGAAAAATTTGCAGAGAAGAAAGGCGTGGGCGATGCTTTGAAGGTGCTGCCCGCAGCTGCTTTTTACTTTAAAATATTAAACCCTATGTTAAACTTTGATGAAAAGCTTGAAGACGCCACAAACTTTAAAAAGAAGTTTTTTGATGAATTTAAAATGTCTGGTCTTGTATTGTCAGATGAGGGTGTGTTGAAGAATATAGGTAAAGACCATGATGCTAAAATAGACTTTTTCAAAAGCACCAGCGTTGTTGATGGGGAGGTTTTTGTAGGCTTGCTTGAAAGGGCGAGAGACCTTGCAAAACAAGCAGGGCAAGATATTTTGGCTGGCAAAATAGATATAATGCCATACAAGCTTAAAGATAAGACCCCCTGTGGGTTTTGTGAGTATCATGGTATTTGTAAGGTAGATAAAGATGAGGTGGAAAGCTACCGTGCGTTGGACGAGATGGATGCGAAGGCAATCAAAGAAATGTATAAGCCGAACTCTTAACTTCAAACTGTCATCCTGAGCTTGACTCAGGATCTACGTATGATAGTGCAACCCAACTAAGGACGCCCTTCTCCAATTAGATCCCGTGTCAAGCACGGGATGACGACTTAGGGGGCGGGATAACGGCGTGAGATGGCTTTGCTATAAATCCACTCTAAAGACCAAAGAAATATTGACTTCGCCCATCAAATATGATAAAATCTAATAAAAATTGACCCTTCGGAGGAAATGAATATGGCTAGAGGCTTTGGCGGCGGCATGCCCCCTAATATGAACCAACTAATGAAGCAAGCACAAAAAATGCAAAAACAAATGGAAGAGGCTCAAGCTGCCCTTGCCGAAAAAGAAATAGAGGTTACCGCAGGTGGTGGCGTTATAACCATTACCATAACTGGCAAAAAAGAGATAAAAGATATTAAAATAGACCCAGAAGTTGTAGACCCTGAAGATGTAGAAATGCTACAAGACCTTCTAACATCCGCCATTAACGAGGCTTTACGCCAAGTGGAAGAAATGTCTAATGCCGAAATGGGTAGGCTTATGCCTGGCGGCATGCCAGGGGGCTTGTTTTAGTGAATTACTACGGCTCATACGTTTCTCGCCTTATAGAAGAGTTTTCTCGCTTGCCAGGCGTTGGGGTAAAATCTGCCCAACGCATGGCTTTTTATGTTTTAAATGGCCCAGCAGATAGAGCAGAAGCCCTAGCTGCCGCCATTTTAGAGGCTAAAAACACTTCAAAATATTGTAAACATTGCTACAATATAACCGATGATGATATATGCTATATTTGTGCCAACTCTAAAAGAGATGCCCGCACCCTTATGGTGGTCGAAAGCCCGCAAGATATGGCGGCATATGAGAAAACCAAAGAATATGGCGGGTTGTATCATATATTGCATGGGGCAATATCGCCTATGGATGGCATTGGGCCAAATGAGCTAAAGGTTAAGGAGTTGCTAGCCCGTCTTGATGCCGACAGCCCCATTGCAGAAATCATCCTTGCTACTAACCCTAATATAGAGGGGGAGGCGACGGCAATGTATCTTTCTAAGTTGCTAAAGCCTTTGGGGTTGAAAATCACCCGTATAGCACATGGCGTGCCTGTTGGGGGAGATTTGGAGTATGTTGATAGCATCACCCTTATGCGGGCGTTGCAAGGCAGGCTGGAGATATAACGAATTGGAATTTGTAAGGGGTGGCCACAATGGAACTCATCGTAGCTTTTATTGAAATCATTCTCGATGGCGGCATAACAGTCGGTACAAATAAAAAACGCAGCAAGTGGATTCGCTATCCATTACTACTTTTAGCTGGAGCCGTTTATCTGGGCATCATTGCATTCTTTGTTTTAGTCGGATTTCTTGTTTTAGCAGATGGACTATGGCGAGCAATATTTATGTGGGTCTTCGGACTTGCTTTCATAATTGGAACAATTTGGAGCTTTCGCACAAAGTACAAGGCGTACAAGAAAAAGAAAAATAAGTTACAATAGTTCATGATTTGCTTCGGTATAGTATAAGCATTAGCTGTATAGCACAAACAAGATAGGCGATGAATGCTTGCTTACTAAGAATTACAACATACGCAAAGAAGCCCACAAGATACCCTTTGGGGAGACTTGGAGTATGTGGATAGCATCACCCTTATGCGGGTAGTTTAGAGATGTAACGAGTCCATCCTTGGGATTTTTGTGAGCTATTGAACATGAAAAAGGAAACTGTGATGAGAAAATCCGATCTAGACAATTTGATAGAGCAACATAAAGTACAGCCTGTCGGCAATGGGTATATTGATTGCATTGTGTCTTTGGAAAGTGCGTTGGATTTCATAGCTGGATTATCAAGTATAAATATAAAAATCTACGGACTTACTTGGTGGTGTCATTGCAAAGACCAAATTTCGGGGTGCCCACATGGTATGGGTGGGCCGATAAGTGAGTATTATGATGGTTGGTTTAGTGAAATGTGGTTTCCAGTAGTTGAATTTGAGGACAATGAACAGGTTATAAAATATCTAAAAGCACTAGATGATCCTAGTATACTTAAATGTTTTATGCCTGCTCTGTGGCTTGATGTTCCTGACGATTGGACAAATGAATCCCACAGTATGCTTGTTGGGGAGGCTTGAAGGATGTGGATGGCATCACTTTGATGCGGGCGTTACAAGGCAGGCTTGAGATGTAGTGAAGCATAAGTATGGAAAGCTCAATCAAAACTCAACCACTGGTTTATTTACTTCATCAAGCTAAAGTGATAAAATATCACAAATGGATGATGGAGGTGGACGAAATGATAACTTTAAAATAAGACGCCAAAATAGCATAAACAAACCATGGAGGTACGCTAAAATGAGAACATTTGATGAGTTAAAAAATACCCTTGCCCAGATGAAGGGAAATGATTTTAAAGTGGCTAATGGCATAGATTTAGACGGCTTAGTTGACGATATGTTAAGATTTGTAGGTGATACCGATCCAGAGCTTAGGGATGACCTTATATGCAGTGCTTTTTATACATGGGCAGATGAGGATAATGGAACACTTACCACAAGTCATATGCACAAAATCCTAAACACTTGCATTTCTGATGACTATTTGTTTTTAGGCATTGGTGAAAATGGCACAGATTCGGTTTTTAAGCGTGCTTTCTCTTCTCTATATATAGGTCTAGCGTTGTGTAGGCATGATGAAGAACCTTACCTTTCAAAAGAAGAGGTACAAGGGGTAAAGCAAACTCTCTTGCGATATATAAAAGAAGAGAGGGACTTTAGAGGATATGTAGAGGGCAAGGGCTGGGCACATTCTATCGCCCATGTGTCTGATGCTTTAAACGATTTAGTGTTTTGCGATTGTCTCTCTCGGGAGGATGTGCTTGAGGTTTTAGATGCTGTTAAAAACATGGCTTTAAACAGCACCCTTGTGTATGAAGCTGGCGAAGATGATAGAATGGCTGTTGTATTTGAATCTATATGCGAAGAAGAGCTTTTGTCAAAAGAAGATATCAAAAACTGGCTTTCCGCATTTGACTATAGATTTGATGGAAAATCAGGTAGCTATCCTCAAGTTTTTTATTCTCATGTAAACCGCAGGCATTTTTTGCGTTGTATATATTTTCAATTGCTTGCTATAGAGGGTTTTGAAGAGATTGCAGAGTATGTTAAAGGCATTTTAGGTAGAATTGAAAGAGAGTAAACAAAACCATGGACGGGGGCTTTCTCTCGTCCATTTTTTTAGGCGTATAGAGGTGATTTGATGATTGAGTTACGTAAAATAGACCATGATAATTTTGAAGCTGTGCTGGAGATAAAGCTGGCAGAGGGGCAAAGGGTTAATGTAATGCCTATTAGCCATTGCATAGCAGAGGCTTATGTAGACATGACGGCTGGCAAAAAGCCACCTATGCTTTTTGCTATATATAGTAACGACCAGGTTGTAGGTTTTGTGGAGATTGGGTTTTATCAGCTTGATGAAGACCTGGAAGATGACGAATGGCTGTATTTTGAATTTGGAGACAAAGCAACCTATGAGGTGTCTCGTTTTATGATTGATGAAAAGCACCAAGGCTGTGGCATAGGCCGTGCTGCAATGGTTGCGGTTATTGAGTTTGTGAAAACTAGCCCGCAAGGGGCGGCGGATTCTATTTCTTTATCTTATTGGGATAAAAATGAAGCTGCCCGCAGGTTGTTTGCATCTGTTGGCTTTGTTGAGGTGGGGCATAGAGAGGCTTTGGATGAGGGTGAGGTAGGTGCGAGATATGCGATTAGATGACATAGAAAAGTTTTGGCAGGAGTTTTTGGCTGCTACAAATAAAGATAGCACCACAAGGTATATTGAGCATTTTCACTTTGACTTGACGCAAGAAATTGCAAATGATTTGCTAGCAATGGTGTTGGCTGGAGTGAAGAAGGCCACCGCAGGCAGCTTGCTTGCCTATGAGTGCAAGGGAGACCGTGTGCCGCAAGTTGGCGATTATAGCATAGTAACAGATTGGGAGGGAAACCCCCATTGTGTGATTGAAACAACCAACGTTACAATTTTGCCTTTTAGCGAGATAACTTATGATATTTGCAAACGTGAGGGTGAGGATGACACTTTAGAATCTTGGCAAAAATCTCATAGGCGATTTTTCACGGAAGAAGGTGAAGAATTGGGGTATGAGTTTGTAGAGAGCATGCCAGTTGTTTTTGAAGATTTTAGGGTAGTGTATAAAAAAGGAGAATGAAAATGAATTATATAAATAGCAACAAAGAAGCTTGGGAAGATAATTTTGAAAATCGGAAGGGAAATTGGGGCGATGAGCACTATGTGAAGCTTAAAGAGGGCGGTTTGCCGTTTTTTAATGCTGATATGAAAAGCGAGCTTAAAAAGCTGGATTTTAAGGGGAAGAGAGTTGCTCAGTTTTGTTGTAACAACGGGCGAGAGCTTTTGTCTCTAATGGAGCTTGGGGTGGAATATGCTGTGGGTTTTGATATTGCCGAAAATATAGTGCAGCAGGGGAGAGATACAGCTGCCAAGGCTGGCATAGAAAATTGTGATTTTGTGGCTTGCAATATATTGGATATGCCAAGTAAATATCATGGTCAGTTTGATGTGGTGCTTGTTACCATTGGGGCTATTTGCTGGTTTGAGGATTTGCAGCCGTTTTTTGAGGTGGTGGCAAAGTGCCTAAAAGATGGCGGTGTTGTGATTATGCATGAGATACATCCTTTTGAGAATATGTTGCCCCTGCCTGGGGATGATGGCTTTGATGAGGACAACCTCAACAAATTTGCTTTTTCGTATTTTAGGCAAGAGCCGTGGATAGAAAATAAGGGAATGGACTATATGGGAGGTAGGGGAGATTCAAAGACCTTTACAAGCTTTTCTCACACCATGTCTCATATTATCAATTCATTGTCGGCAAATGGTATTAATGTTGCAAGCTTTAAAGAGTATGATTATGCGGTGTCGGGGGCTACCACGGTTTATGATGGCAAGGGTATGCCTTTGTCGTTTTATTTGGTGGCGGAGAAATAGCCATTGCTGCGTCATCCCGTGCTCAGGCGAATCTAATTTGCCTATTGCTTAAGTCCGCAATGACGATTGGCGAGATGGGATGATTCTTAGGGGGATTGGAGTGATACAAATGGATTTAATTAAAAATCTTGATAAAATACACACCACCGAGCTTGGTGTGGGGCGGATTAGGAAGAATCTAGCCCTTGGTGAGGGTGTGGATGCGATAAAGTGGTGCAAAGATGCTATTACAAAGGCCGATAACGTCGTGAAGCAAGGCAAAAACTGGTATGTGTATGCGAATGATGCGGTGATAACGGTCAATGCCTCTAGCTTTAGCATCATAACTGCCCACAAGGCAAAGGTTAGCAAAGGAGATTTAGCTATGATAAAAAAGATTGAAGAGATAATACCCGCAGACTTTAGAGGGGTTGTGTCTATCAGCAAAAACGGCGAGAGCCTCTTCAAAAAGGCATATGGCTATGCAGACTTGCCAAACAAGAGGGCTAATAAAATAGACACTATTTTTGAGGTGGCATCTGGCAGCAAGGCTTTTGTGGCGGTAGGCATTATGAAGCTTATGGAAGAGGGCAAACTTACCCTTGAAAGCAAGCTTGCGGATATGCTTGATATTGACCTTAAAGCCGTGTCTCCTGATATAACCGTAAAGCAGCTGCTGACCCACACATCAGGCATGCCTGATTATTTCGACGAAAGCGTAATGGATGACATGAGTGAGCTTTGGGCGGTTTTCCCCAACTATAACGCCCGCACGCCAGCTGATATGCTGCCTACATTTATGGATAAGCCTATGATGTTTGCCTCTGGGGAGAAGTTTCACTATAACAATGCAGGTTATGTGATGCTTGCTTTGATGATTGAGAAAATCACAGGCATGGCGTTTGACCAATACCTTGATAAGCTAATTTTTAAGCCTTGTGGCATGAAAAACACCGCATATCACGCCCTTGATAGCTTGCCCGCCAATTGTGCAACCGCCTATATTTATGACGAAGAGGCGGGCAAATATCGCACAAATTTTTATAGCACCAATGTGAAAAGCGATGGTGCAGGGGGAGTATACACCACGGTGGGTGATATCGAGAGGTTTTGGAAGTGCTTTTTGACGGGGAGTATTGTAAGCTTGGAGGGCGTAAAGGTTATGACTACGCTCCACGCTAGTTGCGAAGAGGGCAGCAGATATGGCCTTGGCTTTTGGCTTACTCCAAAAGATGTGCCGTTTTTTCAAGGCTTCGACCCTGGGGTAAGCTTTGTTACACGCCATCATCCAAATGGTTTGCTTACGGTGCTTGTAAGCAATTATTGTGATAATGTTTGGAAGCTTAACCGACAAATTGAAGAGGTTATAAATGAAAACTAAAGGAAAAATTAAGAGATGGATATTAATATCATCACTTTCTGTTGTGGGGCTGCTGGTGGGTCTTATTGCTGTTTCAAGTATTATTTTATCCCCCACATTTGTTTTTAGGATTTTAACGAGATGGGATGCAAGTGTGGAGGATTATAGGTTTTTCCCCTACACCACCATATCTGCAAGCTCTAACCCCCACACATATGAACACAACCTTAACCCAGAGCTTGCAAGCCTGCAGGTGGCAGGCACTACCCTTGCGGATTTTGTTGTATCCACGGGTAGCTCATCCTTTATCATCATCCATAATGATGTAGTGATTTATGAGCAATATGCCAATGGGCGAGATAGATATTCAACAAACACCTCGTTTTCGGCGGCAAAGTCGCTTGTCTCCCTTATGATAGGCAGGGCTATTGACGACGGATATATTGAAAGCCATCATCAATCTATTGCAGATTTTATCCACGAGTTTCAAGGTACGGATATGGAGCATATAACCATTAGAGACTTGTTGCTTATGCGGTCTGGCATACATTATGAGGAGACAGGCTTTCTTTGGTTTGGCCGTCATGATGCTTTTACATATTGGATGCCTGATTTACGAAGGGTGGCTTTAAACCACCAAAGGTTGTCAGATAGACCTGAAGGTAGGTTTCACTATAATAACTACAACCCTTTGCTTTTAGGGATTATTTTAGAGCGAGCTACTGGTGTGGCTGTAAGTGAGTATTTTGAGAGGGCTTTTTGGCACCCCTTGGGGGCTAATTATGATGCCTCTTGGAGCTTGGATAGCGATAGAAGCGGCTTTGAGAAAATGGAGAGCGGCTTTAACTTTCGCTCTATTGATTTTGCACGGCTAGGGAGTATGGTTTTGAATGATGGTTATTGGAATGGGGAGCAAATAATTAGTAGTGAATGGCTGCAAAAGTCCACTATTGTAGGCTTTCCTTTAAATCCAGAGGAGTATATAGGTGATTTTTTAGAGGGTACCAATATTGGTTATGGTTATATGTGGTATTCCAGACCATCTGCCGCAGGGGAGCTAGATTTTTGGGCTTGGGGCAGGTTTGATCAGCTTTTGTTTATCTCGCCTGCTAATAATGTGGTGATTGTGAGGACGGGTAGCACCGAAGGAAGTGTTATGGATTTTCCAGGCGTGCTTAGGGATATTGCTGCATCTATCCCTTAGAATACCACCCCACACCCCTAGCCGCTATCCCGATTTACCAATCTACCCTTGTAGGGGATACATTATAATATCAACTGCAACAAAAACAAATAGCTCAAAAGCTTAATCTCTGATAAGATGTAGTTACCACACTAATCATCGAAAGGAGATATGATAGCTTATG